>JAKADD010000090.1:0-4173 GCA_021820825.1 Bacillota bacterium | reverse complement strand
ACCTGTGATGCTGCTCTCCTCGTTTCTCTGGACGGCTTCATTTGTCCTGTTCGGCGGCCTCATCGTCAAGGCCTGGGACTATGCCAGCAAAAACTGGCAAAAAGAATTGGTTCCGATTGTGATTGGCGCTGTGGCGCTGATCCTGCTGTATGCGTACATTCACCACCGGATCAAGAAATCGCTTGATCGCTTGCCCACGAATTCCGTTGAAAAAGAACGGAAGACTTAAGATATAATAAAAATACGATTGCAAGGCTTGAAGAACGTTGAAAGGGATGATGGAGCACATGCATGGATTGTCCGATTCTGCGACACTGCACAACGGTGTGGCGATGCCCTGGTTCGGCCTTGGCGTATGGCAGGCCAAAGACGGCGAAGAAGTGGCGCAGGCTGTGCAAACGGCGATTGAAACGGGTTACCGGAGCATCGACACAGCGGCTGTGTATGACAATGAAACGGGCGTCGGCCAGGGAATTCAACGTTCCGGAGTCGACCGCGAACAACTCTTTATCACCACGAAGGTCTGGAACAGTCGGCAGGGCTATGAATCGACGCTTGCGGCGTTTGAAGAGAGCCGCAAGAAGCTCGGCGTCGATTATGTCGATCTCTATTTGATCCACTGGGCCATAAAAGACAAGTACCGCGAGACCTGGCGGGCTCTTGAGAAGCTTTATGAAGATGGTCGTGTGAGAGCCATTGGAGTAAGTAATTTTCAGGTCCATCATTTGCAGGATCTGCTGGAACGCTTTTCGGTCAAACCAATGGTCAACCAGGTTGAGTATCATCCGTATCTGACCCAGCAGGAAGTGCTGCAGTTCTGCAAGGAGCAGGGTATCCAGCTTGAAGCGTGGTCGCCGCTCATGCGCGGCGGGGAACTGCTGGATCATCCGGTGATTCGTGAACTCGGCAAACAGTACGGGAAAACGCCAGCCCAGATCGTACTGCGCTGGGATCTGGAGCATGGCGTGGTCACGATACCGAAGTCAGTCCACGCGCAGCGCATTCGCGAAAATGCCGCTGTGTTCGATTTTGCGCTCACCGCCGCAGAAGTATCCCGCATCGACGCGCTCAACCAAAATCGGCGCAGCTTTGATTATGACCCGGACAACGTCGATTTCGGTCTGTCCTGATTCGCAAAGGGGGAATGATTCGGTGAAAAAACGATTGACCAGGGCTGAAGTTCCGGTTGACATGACGTGGAACCTTGCCGATCTGTTTTCGTCAGCCGCGGCGTGGGAAGCGGAATTGGCGGCTGTTGTGGCGGATTTGCCGAGTGTGACGCAGTATCAGGGTCGCTTTCACGAAGGCGCGGGGGTGCTCCTGGCGTGTTTGAACGCGCAGGAGGCGCTCCTGGGGCGCGTGACGAGGGTGTCGACCTATGCGCATCTGCACAATTCCGAAGACGGCGCGAACCCTGTCAATCAGGCGAACTCGGGGCGAGTTGCTGCGATGCTTGCCGCGATTGGCGCAGCCCTCTCGTTCATCGATTCGGAGATTCTCGCTTTGCCCGCAGGTACGGTGGAGCGATATGGGCAAGAGGAACCTGGTCTTGAATCTCTGCGCAAGAATTTGACGGAGTTGCTGGAGACGAAGCCGTTCACACTGTCTCCGGAGACGGAGCGGGCGCTCGCCAGTTTGGGGGAAGTCTTCGGCGCTCCATACACGATCTATCAGAGAGGCAAGTCCTCTGACATGCAGTTTGCCCCGATCACAGACCCGGACGGTGCGCAACTGCCGATGTCTTTCGCCCTGTATGAAGACGAATATGTGGAATCTCCCGATACAACTCTGCGGCGCAAGGCGTACGCTTCGTTTGCGGCGACTCTGGAACAGTACAGGAATACGTTTGCGGCCACCTACGCCACAGAGGTTAAAAAGCAGATCGCGCTGTCGCGTCTGCGCAATTACGAGTCGGTCACACACATGCTGTTGCGCCCACAACAGGTGACGCCTGAGATGTATCACAACATTCTCGACATCATCCAGACAGAACTGGCGCCGCATATGCGCCGCCTGTCCCGGTTGCGGCAGCGCGTCCTGGGCCTTGACAGAATGCTGCACTGTGACCTGAAGGCGCCGCTCGATCCGGGATTCAGTCCGAAAACCACATATGAAGAAGCG
Source organism: Bacillota bacterium (assembly GCA_021820825.1). The sequence continues at coordinate 2,052 of JAKADD010000090.1, read as the reverse complement.
TCAGCGATCATTCTGGACGCTCTGTCGGTGCTCGGTCCGGAGTACAGCGCAATCATCAGGACGGCGCTGACAGAGCGCTGGGTGGATCGTGCGGACAACGTCGGAAAATCCACCGGAGCGTTTTGTGCAAGCCCCTACGGATCGCACTCGTATATTTTGATCACGTGGACAGATACGATGCGCAGCGCCTTCGTGCTGGCGCATGAACTGGGGCATGCCGGCCACTTCAATCTCGCCAATCGTTACCAGCGCATGGCCAACACGCGACCGTCCATGTATTTCGTGGAAGCGCCGTCGACGATGAACGAGATGCTGTTGGCTCAGCACATCCTGAAGAACTCCACCGACCCGCGCATGAGGCGCTGGGTTGTCATGCAGTCGCTGGGCACGTATTATCACAACTTTGTCACTCATCTTCTGGAGGGGGCGCTGCAACGGCGTGTGTACGCGCTTGCCGAAGAGGGCAGACCGATCACTGCGACCATGCTGTCTGAACAGAAAGGTGAGGTGCTCGCGAATTTTTGGGGCGACGCTGTGGAGATTGATGCAGGCGCGAAACTCACATGGATGCGACAGCCGCACTATTATATGGGGCTGTATCCGTACACGTATTCGGCGGGGCTCACCGCGTCAACGGCGGTGGCGCAGTTGATCAAAGAAGAGGGCCAACCGGCTGTTGACCGCTGGCTGCAGGTTCTGAAAGCCGGCGGAACCATGAAGCCGCTTGAACTCCTGAAAACCGCCGGCGTCGATATGTCGTCTCCGGAACCGATCCGCAGCGCCGTCGCCTATGTCGGATCGCTGGTTGATGAACTGGAACGTTCGTTCTAGCGCTCCTTTGTAAGCTTAAACCTGCATCGAATTGTTTGAGAGGAAACGAATGTTATGGCGAAACTGTACTATCGTTTTGGACAGATGAACGCAAGCAAGTCGATTCAACTGCTCACGGTGGCGCACAATTATGAAGAACAGGGGAAGCGCGTCATGCTGTTTACTCCTTCCATCGATGCGCGCGATGGCCGCGGCAGGATCGCTTCACGGGTTGGGATTGCGCGTGACGCGCTCGTGGTTGAAGACGACAGCGATCTGTTTTCATTGATCGCATCCCAGCGTCCGGATTGTGTGCTTGTGGACGAAGTGCAGTTTTTGCGGGCGCATCATGTCGAACATCTGGCGCGGGTGGCTGACGATCTAAATATCCCGGTCATCATGTATGGGCTGTTAAAGGACTATCGCAATCAGTTTTTTGAGGGCAGTGAAGCTGCGATTCTGTTTGCGGACCAGATTGAAGAAATCAAGACCGTATGTGCGGATGCGACGTGCAATCGCAAGGCAACGATGATCCTGAAGGTGAAAAATGGCGAGCCCATATACACGGGGGAACAGATTGAGGTGGGCGGCAACGAGTTATACAAATCGGTGTGCCGCAAACACTATCTGCATCCTGACATGGGCCATTTCACCAACTATTCTCTGGCCGGGGAGTCGTGATATTGCCGTTTACGAGTTTATTCTTGGTTGATCCACGTACAGGAAGCATACAGTCGGTCCAGGGCGCGCATCTGTCCAAGGGAGCGATCTTCATTAAGATTGGATTTTTGCTCCGCCAGAATCAGGTCGGACATATAGGCAGCCTGCAGAGCGTACACGTTGACCGGCTCAAATGAATGTGTGCGGACGCCGGATTTGCCCTCCACCCGCAGTTCGGGAGTTCCTTTATCGGGTCGAAAGGGCAGTGTGACGATAATCTTGCCGAGCGTGCCGTAAATGGCGACCGACTGTTCGTCGCTGGCGTCAAATGAACAGTGAAAATGGGCGAAGCGCTCTCCCGAAAATGCCAGTGTGGCGCTTAGCGTTGTGTCCACGTTGTCTGCGTTTGGGGAATAGGCCTGCGCGCTTGCCGCGATTGGTTCCGTACCCATGACCAGGCGGCTGGCGTGTACGCAGTAAGTGCCGACATCGTACAGGGCGCCGCCGCCCATGGCGGGGTTCATGCGAATATCGGATGAGTCCTTAAGACGAAAACTGAATCGCGAATCGACCACCCGAACA
>JAKADD010000089.1:6349-8732 GCA_021820825.1 Bacillota bacterium | reverse complement strand
GAACAAGCAGGCGCGCATCATTGGCGAAAATATCGGCGGCGCCAGGGTGAAATTCGAAGGAACACTGGGAACCGCGATCGTGAAGTTGGGAGACACAACGCTCGCGATGACCGGAGTAACTGAAAAAGCAGCTAAAGCCGCTGGCATGTCGCATGTTGTATCGTACAACACGGCGGGACATCATGCCGGTTATTATCCGGGAGCTACGGACCTGACGATCAAGCTGCTTGTGGAACCTCTGACCGAGTTGGTTCTGGGCGCGCAAATTTCCGGGAAACTGGGTGTAGACAAACGGATCGACGTATTCGCAACGGCGATTGCGAGCCATCTCACCCTCGATGATGTGACAGGACTGGATCTGGCTTATGCGCCGCCATTCTCGTCAGCGAAAGATCCCGTGATCATGGCGGCGATGGTTGCTCAACATGTTGTCCGGCAAGAGGTGCGCACAGTGCGCACGATGGACGACATTCGTCAGTTGAACGCGCTCATTCTTGATGTGAGAACGGAAGCGGAGTCTGCCAAAGACGCTTTATCAGGCGCCGTGAACATTCCTTTGGACCAGCTGCGCGACCGTGCGCATGAACTCGACAAGAATATCACGTGGGTCGTGTATTGCCGTAGTGGCCAAAGAAGTTATTACGCGTATCAGATCCTGGCGGGATTGGGGTTCAACTCGGTCTACAATCTGGAGGGCGGAATGATTGTTCAGGGCATGATACAGCAAGTGGAAGACTTCGATAAGGTGGGCTCGGCTGTTTCGTGATCCACTTTTGCGGCACGGCCAGTAGTCCAAACGCGATGTTGCGGCGGAGAGCAATCCTAATTAGGACCATTTAAATGGTCCTTTAGGACTAGATAAAAATGGTCTGTGGGGAACTGAATAAAACAATGCGCCGGAACGATAATGGAGGTGCTGGTCCAGGATAGTCATGGAGGGGCGTGGGTATTATGGCCACGATTCTGGTTGTTGGGGGCAATTTCGCAGGACTCACGAGTGCTCTGGAAATCAGGCGCAGACTAAAGGATCAGGGTCATCGCGTCGTCGTCGTATCGAATCGAGAAGATTTTTTGTTTGTTCCTTCCCTGATTTGGGTGCCTTTTCGCGAACGGGAAATTGCGGATATCACACTTCCGTTGCGACCGATTCTCGAATCCCACGGGATCGAATTTGTGTTGGCGACGGCGACGAAGATCCTGGCGGAAGAGAGCAAGGTTGAGACTACATCAGGAATGTATGACTACGATTATCTGGTGGTTGCCACCGGTCCTGCGCTTGATTACTCGCTGCCTGGACTGGGACCAAAAACGGGATACACCCAGTGTGTCTGTACGCCCAACGACGCGCTGGCGATCAGGGAACTGTTCGACCGCTTTGTGGAGCATCCCGGCCCTGCGGTGATCGGCGCCGCGCCTGGTGCAGGGTGTACGGGAGCAGCCTACGAGTTTCTGTTCAATTTCGAATACAATCTGCGCAAACGCGGCGTGCGCGACCGTGTTGACCTGACCTGGATTACACCGGAACCATTCCTTGGCCACTTTGGAATCGGCGGCGTCAAGGGCGCAGCAACGGTGCTGCACAAATTTTTCGATAGCCTGCACATTCGCTACATCGAGAATGCCGAGTTGGTTGAGGTCACGAAGGATGAATTGCGCTTGCGCGACGGCGCCGCTCTGCCATTTTCATTCTCCATGATCATGCCGCCTTTTTTGGGCCAGGAAGTCGTGCGCAACTCACCTGGCGTTGGCAATGACAAGGGGTATGTACCCGTACACGATACCTATCAGCACAAAGCATATCCCAATATTTTCGCCGCCGGAATTGCTGTGGACGTACCTATTCCGTTCGTCACTCCTGTCTCGGTCGGTATTCCAAAAACGGGATATCCTGCGGATGAGGCGGGCAAAACCGTCGGCGAGAACATTGCCAAGCTGGTGAACGACAACATCGATTTGAAGAGTCGGCCGTTTTCTAAAATACCAGGTTTGTGCGTCATGGACGCAGGACACAAAGAAGTGATCATAGTGAGCAATCACCTGATGAAACCACGCGAATTTGCAGCCATCATACCCAATCCTATTTACGATGAAGGCAAACGACTGTTTGAGAAATATTTCCTCTGGAAGACGCAACACGGATACTCGTATCTGCCCTGAGGACGGCGTTTGGATCTTCAGTGATTGGGCGGCATAGGCAGGGGGAGGAAACGGGGATGACAAGCAGCATTCAGTCACATACGAATACCGCTGGTTTTTTCGAGATTCGGATGGAGTCCATTGGTGGGCTGGGAGCCAATCTGGCAGGCAAAATGCTTGCTGAGGCGGGCGTTCTCAAACTTGGATTCAATGGTTCCAATTTTTCGTCATACGGTTCTGAGAAAAA
>JAKADD010000089.1:0-6249 GCA_021820825.1 Bacillota bacterium | reverse complement strand
CGCTCGTTTGAGTACCTGCAGGGGATTGATTATCAGTACTGCAAGGGCTGCCTGAAATGTGTTCGCGCCTGTCCAACCGACGCCCTGGCTACTGTTCGCGAGACCGATCTGTTTGCCGCCGAGCATCGTGTAATACACAAATAGTTCCCTGGCGGGCAGAGACGAGCGATTTTTCGGGATAGACCCATAACCGCATCTTGGTGAAGGAGATGTTTGGCATGGCACTGCAGGAACACCACCCTAGGCCTGTGCAACTGGCGGATGAAAAACGCTTCCAGCAAACCACCGACTTTCGTTCCGGTAATGAAATGGCGGCAAAGGCCGCAGCACAAATCAATTATCATCTGATGGGCTACTTTCCTATTACACCGTCCACCGAAATCGCCGAGTATCTGGATGAAATGAAGGCGAATGGGGAACACGACATGGTCATGATCCCCGCTGACGGCGAACATGGATCGGCGGGGATCTGTTATGGAGCCGCCGCTGCAGGAGGCCGGGTGTTCAACGCCACTTCCGCACAGGGATTCCTGTATATGATCGAGCAACTGCCAGTCCAGTCAGGAACGCGGTTCCCGATGATTCTGAATCTCGTCACCCGTGCGGTGTCGGGGCCGCTTGACATTCGCGGCGATCATTCCGATCTATACTACGCGTTTAATATCGGATGGCCGATTTTATTGGCAAAAGATCCTCAAGCAGTGTACGATCTCAATCTGATTGCGTTGCGTGTCGCGGAGCACGCGGATGTACGTCTGCCGGTGATCGTGGCGTCCGACGGTTTCTTTACATCCCACCAAAAACGGCGCGTCCAGTATTTTTCCGATGCCAAGGACGTGGCGCACTTTGTCGGCGAGACGCCAGTCGCGCCCATAGACGCGCTTGATTTCGAACATGTCGTGACCATCGGGCCCTACATGAACGATCCAGACCTGATTAACATACGTTATATGCAATCGCAAGCCATGTACAAGGCTCAGGAGGTTTTTCAGTCCGTTGCCAGTGAATACCTGGCGCAGAGCGGTCGCAGCTATGATCTGCTGTCTGCCTATCGCATGGAGGACGCGGAGGTTGTCGTGGTGCTTCTGAATTCCGCTGCGGATTCTGCCAGAGACGCCGCTGATCGTCTGCGCGAGAGCGGGATCAAAGCGGGTGTTCTGGCGCCTGTCATGATTCGTCCTTTTCCAAAGGATGCAATCATCTCAGCCCTGCGCACGGCAAAAGTGGTCCTTGTGGGGGAGCGCGCCGATTCGTATGGCGGGCACGGCGCCAACGTGAGCCATGAAATCAAGGCGGCCTTGCAGGAAGCGCACGCTCCGGTGCGGGTAATCACGCGCATTTATGGCCTGGGCGGGCGCGATTTCTATCCAGACGACGCGGAGGCTTTATTTGGACTGTGTCTCGATGCGCTTGCCGGCCGGGAGGTCGCATCATTTGACTATTATGGCCACACGGCCGGCAACCCGGATTCTGCGCCCAAGGAGCGGACGATGGCGTTGCAAAGGGAGCAGACGAGCGGATTTGTCCAGGTCGCTCACGATCCGAAAACAGATCAGCTGACAGTGAAGATACCCACGCTGCGCGCGCTGACTGCGAAGGCCAACCGCATTGCTCCAGGTCATGGGGCCTGCCCGGGTTGCGGCATTTTCCCGGGCGTCAATACGTTTCTCAAAGGAATCGAGGGAAACGTCATCGTCCTGTATCAAACAGGGTGCGCCATGGTCACGACCACCGGGTTTCCGGTATCTTCGCATCGCGTCACGTATATTCACAACCTGTTCCAAAATGGCGCCGCAACGTTGTCCGGCGTCGTGGAGATGTTTATGGAGCGCAGGCGGCGGGGCGAGATTCACTACGATGATGACGTGACGTTTCTGATGGTCACAGGGGACGGCGGCATGGATATTGGCATGGGGTCTGCCATTGGCACGGCGCTTCGCGGACATAAAATGATCATTCTCGAATACGACAACGAAGGCTACATGAATACCGGCTCGCAGATGTCCTATTCAACGCCGCTCGGCCATCAGACATCGACTTCGGGAGTCGGGAAACAGGAGCAGGGCAAGACGTTCCATCACAAGGATACAGCGCAAATCATGGCCGCCACCAATATCCCGTATGTGTTCACGGGAACAGAGGCGCACGCCCAGGATTTGATCAGGAAAGCGGCCAAGGCGCAATGGTATGCAACACATGAGGGCATGGCGTATGGCAAGATTCTCATTGCCTGCCCGCTCAACTGGAAAGCGGCGGACGATGCGGGGCATGAAATAGTGGGCGCCGCAGTGGACAGTTGCTTTTTCCCGCTGTATGAGGTCGAGCGGGGCGTCACAACCATCACGTACAATCCGGAACAAAAGGGAAAACGCGTGCCCGTGTCTGACTGGTTAAAAACGATGGGCAAAACAAAGCATCTGCTGCACCCGGACAACCAGGGGATGCTGAAACAGTTCGAAGACGAAGTGCAGCGGCGGTGGCAGCGTTTGACGGAAAAACACGCCAACCCATATCTCTAGGGGCATGTGGGGATCAGATCCGAACGCGCCCGCGGTGAACATTCATCGCGGGCTTTTTATTGTATTTTCAAGCGAATTTCAACTCTTCCTGGTTACTGTGGAGAATAGAGCGCCATCTGCGTTGTACATAGGCGTCGTTGCCCTGATGACATCTCGATGTGCAGTGCAAACGCAGTTGGCGTTCTGGACTTGGGTCGCGCGAATGGCGGACCATACAAAAGGGTGGGGAGACGAAAAATGAAGCGAGCAATGAATATGGCGCGGATCGGCGCGGCAGTAGTCCTTTCGGCAGTGGTTGCGCTGCCCGTACTGCAGAGCGGCGCATTTGCCGCCACTGCAAAGACCGCCGCGCATCCAAAACCGGCGCCGGCAATCGTGCAAGATGTCATACACAGTCCGCAATTTGCGGCGTTTCTGCATTTGAAACCGCAGGTTGTAAACGTCGATTTGCGCCATCACAAGACGTTGCTGGATCTGGCATTGGCAGCCAAGATCACGCGTCCGCGACTGCTCAGTGAACTGGAAATACTGGTGCGTGATCGAGCAGCCTTGGAAGTCAAGGACAAGCATCTCACAACGGTCAAGGCTGCTGCGCTGGAGAAAACAGTGGACGCGTCGCTGGCGGTGTGGATGGCAGATCCTCATCTCAGCCATCACCGCGCAGCGCTCTCTGGCGGGCTTCTGAAAGAGGTGGAGAAGCTGACCCGCCTGAACGCCAAGGAAGTCAGGTCCAAAATGCACGCCGGAGAATCCATTGTCAAGATGGCGGCCGCCGCCCATGTCAGCGAACCAGTGCTCGTGAAGGATCTCATGGCTTATCGGGCTGCGCATGAAAAGCATAAAGTCAGTGCGCAGGTTCTCCAGAAAGAAGTCGTTCATCTGATCAACGAACGTTGACGGAGACCGACCGCAGAACCAGATCGACATGATTTCGACGCAAATAGGGAGGGGATCGCTCCCCTCCCTATTTGCATGGGATAAACTGCGTTGGCGCGCTCAGCGCTCTGGTCTTGCCGTTCGAAATGTCCGCAGGCGGGCTTTCCATCCTGCAATCAGGCCGGTCAGGGCATTCTTGGTCTGCACCAGTTTCAGGTAGACCACTGGCAGGACGATCAGTGTCAGCAGCGTGCCGACCAACATGCCGCCAATGAGCACGACGGCCATGGGCATACGCTCCGAAACGCCAGCGCCAAACGGCAAAGCGAGCGGAAGCATGGCGAGTGTGATCGTTCCCGTCGTCATGAGAATTGGTCGCAGGCGAGTACGGCCAGCCTCGACGAGCGCCTCCGTCATGGCAATATCCCGCTCGCGCGTCGCACGCTTTGCGTAATCGATCAGCAGGATCGCGTTTTTTGCCACCAGTCCGGTCAACATGATGATGGCAATAAATGCATACAGGCTCAAGGGAACTCCGGTGATCAGCAGTCCCAAAAGCGATCCGGTCAGAGCGAGCGGCAGTGTGATGATCACTGCCAGTGGATCCACAAAACTCTCATAGAGCGCGGCGAGCAACATGTAAATCAACAGGATGGAGAGCTTCAGCGCTGCTGACAGTGGCCCGAAGGCGCGCGCCTTTTGCTGGATTGCGCCATTGAACTGATAAGAGAAGCCGGCTGGCACGGACAGTTTGGCCAGGGCCGTTTTGGTTTCCTGCGCGATCACTCCCAGTGGTTGCCCGCCTGTATTTGCCGTGATCTGCACCGACAACTCGCGATTGTACTCCTGTTCCTTCGCTGGAGACGCTGTGAGCGAGACGCTTGCCACCTGACCGAGTGTGACAGGTACGCCGCCAGATGTCGCAATGGGCAGATTCAGCAATTGCTGCAGAGAGAGACCCTGACCGCCAACGGCGGTCGTCGCAGAGGCGGTCGATATGGACTGCGTTGACACCTGCAAGACGATGGGCTCGGAGACCGTGTTTGGATTGGGCCGATACTGCGATGCGACGCCGCCCTGAAGCAAGGCGTGAATGGCCGCTCCGACTTGACGTCCGCTGAGTGAGTAGGCAGCGACCGCCTGCGGGTTGACCTGCAGAGACAGGGTCGGTTGCGTGCTTTGGGCGGTGCTGGCTGGGTTCGTAATGCCTGGAATCTTCTGCAGCGCGAGAATGACTTGATCAGACAGTGTCTGCAGCGTACTCATGGACGGCCCGCGCAACACGATAGACAGCGATCCACCGCCTCCACCACCACCACCGCCGCCGCCTCCGCTCAGCAGCGCGTTGGGAGTATTGGTCTGGATTTTGAGTCCGGGGATCTGTTGGGCGATATTGTCCACCAGCGTTGTGAGCGCAGCAGAAGTCAGTGTCGTATGGGAACTCAGATCAACGGTCAGGCGTCCGATATTTTGCGCCGTTAAGGATCCGTTGCCAAAACCGGTTGTCGAGAAGACATCCTGTACGCCAGCGATGTGCTGGATTCGCCCAGCCAGGGTGTCAACGGCCGAACTTGTCGAGTTGATGCCGGTGCCTGCCGGCATCTGCGCGTTTACAAACAGCACAGAAGAATTCTGCTTTGGCGTATAGGTAGTTGGAACCCATCCTGCGCGCACCGCCGTCAGATCAAAGGCGACGGCTGCCAGAACCACCGCTCCGATCAGCAGAGTGTTTCGCAGCGCAAACCGCAATACGCGTTCGTAAGTGTCGCGGAGTCGCTCGAAGCGGGAATCCCACCACAGGGCGAAGCGGTTCGGGCGCTCGGAAGCCCCCGCTCTCCAGACGAAGTGGGCCGCGAGCAGCGGGGTGAGCGTAAACGAGATGAACAGTGAAAACAGCGACGCGAATACAATGGTGAGGCCAAATTCGCGGAACAGTTGTCCGATGTTGCCTTGCATGAAGGCGACAGGAGCATACACCACGACGTCCGTGAGAGTGATGGCGACTGCGGCTCCCGCAATCTCCATGCGCCCCTGAAAAGCCGCATCCGCAGGAGAAAGGCCGCGGGATCGCCGCCGCTCAATGCTTTCCAGAACGACGATCGCGTCGTCGACCAGAATTCCGATCAGCAGCCCGAGCGCCAGCAGGCTGATCATGTCGATCGAAAAACCGACGGCGTACATGGCGAGAAACGTGGCGCAGAGTGTCGCGGGAATGGTGAGCAGCACGACGAAAGTCATGCGCAGGCGATGCAGCCAGACCAGGATCATGATGCCCGCCGCCAAAATCCCCAAAAACAGATCTCTCTGTGTGGCGGTCATCGCCTGACGCGTGTAGGTCGTGACATCGCCCGTGATGACGAGATGGGCGCCTTTTGGTAGGGAACTCTGCAATTGCGTGATTGCAGTGCGCACATTCTGCGCAGTCTGCAGTGTGTTGGCGTTTGACTGCACGCTGATCACAAAACCGATGGCTGTCTTGCCGCTTAGATGACTGAGTGTGGTGACAGGGGGATAGCCCTGGACAATCGTTCCGAGGTCCGAGAGCGGGATCATTCTGCCGCCGGCCGCGACCTCCATCTGTCCGAGTTGGGCAAGGCTCCCCGCCTGACCCGACACCTGCACGGGGTTCGTCTGGCTGCCCTGCTGCACTGTGCCGCCGGGAGCGGCGCTGTTTTGCGTTGCGATGGCGGATTTCACTTTTGCCAGCGTGAGACCATACTGCTCCAGGCTGGCGGCCTGGAGGGTGACATTCACCTGCATGGGTCGACCGCCGATCATGTTCACCGTGGCGACGCCCGGCACTGTCGACAGAGCGGGGTCAACGGTCTGACTGGCGAGGTTATACATGGTGGAC
>JAKADD010000088.1 GCA_021820825.1 Bacillota bacterium | reverse complement strand
TGAACGCGGCTATACGGAGATCTGGCCTCCGTACCTGGTGAACAGGACGAGCATGATCGGCACAGGCAATTTGCCCAAGTTTGAGGAAGATGTATTTCGAGTGGAAGAACAGGATTATTTTCTGATCCCAACTGCGGAAGTGCCCGTGACCAACATGCATCGTGACGAGATTCTGACCATGAGTGAGTTGCCGGTCCGATACGCGGGCTTCAGTTCCAGTTTCAGGTCGGAGGCGGGCGCTGCCGGCAAGGATACACGGGGCCTGATTCGATTGCACCAGTTCAACAAGGTGGAACTGGTGCAGTTCGTCACGCCTGAATCTTCCTATGAAGCGCTGGAGTCGATCATGGCGGATGCGGAAACGATCCTGCAGCGACTTGAACTGCCCTATCGGGTCATTGAGATCTGTACGGGCGATCTTGGATTCAAGGAGTGTAAAAAGTACGATCTGGAGGTTTGGCTGCCTTCCTCCGCATCCTATCGAGAGATTTCCTCCTGCACCAACTTTGAGGATTTCCAGGCTCGGCGCAGCAATATCAGATTTCGTCGTTCCGATAAATCAAAACCAGAATATGTGCATACACTAAATGGCTCAGGACTGGCTTTGGGTCGAACATTTGCCGCAATCCTGGAAAATTATCAGGAGGCCGATGGGTCCGTGCAAATTCCACTGGCTCTGCAACCCTATATGGGCGGTTTGACGCGAATCGGCGTCTGAAACACAAGGACTGTTTTTTTCCTGACAATGGGCGCCGATGGGCGCAACTCCGCATATAGTGTCGTAACGGGACGGGTGATCCTGCAGGCGCTTTGTCTTCGGCCATATGACCTATATTAAGGAGCGAATGATCCGTGTCAGTCAAACAGCGCATTTCTCAGACAGCAGGTTCAACTGGACCGACGTCACTTTTACACACGACAACCGGTAAAAGTCATCAACCTAAAGAAGTGTTGACCGCAGGCGCCGCGCCAAACCGCAAGACTCCTGCGAAACGGCGCCGACCGCGGGCTGGTGGGAGCCAGAGACACGAGCAGCGCATTGTTGCGCCGACCGATTCGGCAATTCTGCATCAGGGAACGGCAGAAACTGAGGCTGCGGCTACACCGTTGGCCAAGATTTACATGCGTTCCTTTGCCCCTCAAGACGAGCAGATCATTGTGAAAATGACTCAGGAAGAAATAATGCCTGTATTTAAAGAAACATACGGGTATGACCTCGACATGGCGACAGTCATCAATTATGTGCGATCGGCGCAAACCCGCATGATTGTGGTCGAAGAACAGGTGGCCGGATATGTCAGCCTTGTGGCTGATGACAGCGGCAAGATGAACATTGGATCGCTCGTTTTCGGAAGTGGATATCAGGGCAGAGGCTACGGTTCGCGCGTAATGAAACAGATTGAGCGAGAGGCCATTGAGTACGGGATGGTCGAGATGGAAGTCTACATTCAGGCAACCAATACACGCAGTCAGAAATTTGCCAAATCACTCGGATTTACCGAGACTCAGTCATTTCAGCCACAAACCGTGGTGATGATCAAATCGCTGATCCCGCAAACCGGCACTGTTCAGTAAAAAGTAGAGCACATACACAGATGACAGGTGCCTATGCTTCCTCTGGGAGGACATAGGCACCTATACACGTTACCACCACCACCAGGGGCCAAGCGCGGCGATTGCAAAAAATGGAAGGAAAAGCAACGGCCAAAAGACGTGCTCTGCATCGATTGACTCCCTGTCAGTCGCGGGAGCCAGCAAAGTGTCAAACTGGGACAGCCCGGTGGTATCATGGGAAGCCATACCGGCTCCGGCTGTGGAGCGAACGTAGATGCCGTCAGTGGTCAGGGAATGCAGGACACCCCGGTGAACGCGGCCGTAAGCGTGCACGATCACTGGCTGTCCAACCATCCCCTTGGCGCGATGGTATAATGGATGCATTCGACAAAGCCTCCTTTCCAGGTGCAATGGTGGGAAGTGCAACCAAGGAAGCGTGTTGCTTCTTTAATACATGCGAAAACAGCGTTCACGGACAGGGGCAAACGCCGAGATATCTGCAACTTGGGTGCGTGGGCCACGAATCATGAGGTATGATGCGTTAAGATGTTAAGGTCGGTCGGCTTTATTACTCGTTGCCACAGTGTTATAATGTGCTCGCGGTCGGCGCTCGGAGTCATTGCTCACGAAGTACCTGTAAGCCGATATGGTTTTACGGGAGGGCTGCTACGATTCACATTCACGACATGCACCCGTAGCTCAGGTGGATAGAGCGGTGGTTTCCTAAACCGCGTCTTGCGGGGGTTCGAGTCCCTCCGGGTGCACCAAAAAAGCTGTTGCGTCGTGGGTTCCCAGATGTATGGGAACTCTTTTTTCGTGCTCAATTAGCATGTTCTCTCTTTTTTTCATCAATCTCACACTCTTGCCCTACCCCCTACCCCCCTTCATTCGGCAGCGTAGAACTGGACAGCAAACCGGTGCGCATACTCGAGCACTTTTGAAAGAAACCGTGCAAAATCTCCTCATCCAAGGTAATCTAGTAAAGAGACGTCTGCGACGATCAAGCAATGACGGAAAACAGCAAACTGGATCGAGGGAAATGGATGAGGAAACGCAGATGGACAACCAGCATAGCATTGGCGGCCATTCTTGGGGTTGCCCCCAGTTCGCTGGCCTTTGCGCAGAGTGCGGCCACGACGATGACGCAACGTGGGATCGACATCAACGGTCAAAGCCTTTCGCATCCATACAGTTTTGTACATGGTGGAACGACCTATATGCCCATCTGGTACGTCATGCAAGCGTTAAAGAGCCTTGGCGTTGTCGCGACCTGGAACGGATTGACACATCACTGGGCCATCACAGGACCAGCTTCAGGAACCCCGGCAGCAGTGGCCGCCAATGGGTTGACAGGCATTTATGTGAATGGGGTTCTTGTAGAAAATGCGTCCACGCTGGTTCGCAAAGATCCAGGCACTGGCGTATATACAACGTTCATGCCTATCTGGTTTATCATGCAGGCTGTGAGTTACATCAATTTGACGAGCACGTGGACAAACGGAGTCTGGAATTTGACGGAAACCCCATCCGGAACCGGGAGTTCATCTCAAACCAGCAATGGCTCCAGCACGAACGCGTCTCCATCGAATGCGTCAGGGAGCACGACGGCGCCTACCTTGAGTTTCCCGCTCGCTATTGACGGGCAGACGGTCTCCACCGCGCCTCTCGCCAATGCAGCGACGAACGACAGTGGGTTTTGGCAACGCGCGTCAGAGTCGTTCTATGTCTCGGCGCAAACCAACAACCCCGCGACGGCGGCGGTTGGAACCCCCATGCTCCAGGTGCAGCCGAAGCAAACCCTGTATCTGTTCGCCTATACGAACGCTGCGGACGTTGTTGATCAAAATACGTCGTGGTATGTCAACAGCGCCAACGCAACAATCACACCGGGAACTTCGGAATGGACGAGGGGAAACAACAATCAGCAAATCGCCAAAGCGGATTTTGTCGCATTCACCCCTGGAATCTACACGGTTCAGGCGGAATACAACGGAGTCTACAGCGTTCCGCTCGTTATCACTGTGGGGCAAAATGAACTGCCGAGTGTACCCTTCCCATTGTCGCCCAAGTACACAGGGGTCCTTTCGCTGCCAACTGGATTGCCGACTGTTCCCCTGAGCTCGCATGCGGGCCTCACATACTATAAGGATGCGGCGGTTGGCGGCTGGATCCCCATCAGTGGAACCACCACACAACCGTTGTCTGCGATCACTGTGCTCTTATACAACAGCAGCGACAAAACGCAACCCTATTGGGATTACCGATTGCCAGTCGTTAATGGCGTATTTTCGGGGCTGGTCCGTTCCCCGTTCACAGGGTCTGTCCAGGTCACTTTATTCCCAAATTTCTTGAAAACCGTAACGGCGTCGATACAAACAAGCTCTGGCTATACCTTCCCCAACAGCTCATACAGTGTCAATGTGGCTGACCCTGCGCCCACGGCTTTGCGCGCGTCGCTGCTGTCCTCCACGCAGGGGGATTACAACATGAGCCCTAAATTCAACGCCATCGCCGCCACCCTTCTCGAAAATTCGCCATCAATCAACACGGCGATCGAAGCGATTTCGAACTACGTTAGCGAATCCATCATATACAACCAAGCGGAAGTGCAGAGCGCGGCGAATTACTATTATCAAGACAATCTGTCCGCATTGAACACGGACTCGGGAGTCTGCCAGGACTACGCATCGCTTACCGTCTCACTTTTGCAATCGGTGGGTATTCCCGCACAATTTTTAACCGGTCTCGCCAACAGTACTTGGACAACGCCAAACGCATTGACCAAAAACCCGCAAGATGCGCACGCGTGGGTGCAGGCTTGGAATGGCGCGAGTTGGATACTTCTTGATCCGACGTGGAACGGCGGCGATCAAGCGGTCAACTCCACGATCTCAGACGAATTCGTCACGAACACGGTTAGTTTTAACAACACACACGTCCTTGATCCTTCCTTGAATGACGGATCAATACAATGAAACGCGCAGAGCGGCGGTGACCGGATATGTTGTTGCGTGACGCGAGATTCCCGGAACTCGGGAACCTCGCGCGTCGTTTTTCCCTGGTTATTGCTGTCGAACAGGAAACCGGAAGCGAAAACTTTGCATGACAAGGTAGCTCAGTAGTGTAAACAGCACCATCAGCAATGATACGTGGAGCAGATCGGCGTTCAGACTGATATTGCTGAGAATGACGTAGGCGCCGCTGATGATCTGCAAAATGACGAGCACGAACAGGTAAATGGTCGCCCGATACAGATCAGGGCGCGTGT
Organism: Bacillota bacterium; assembly: GCA_021820825.1. The sequence goes on along the minus strand of JAKADD010000088.1, from coordinate 3,954 downwards.
GCCGTGCTTTGCTGAGTTGCATAAGAAGAATGATTACAATGACGGCGAGCCCGATCGCTATGAGACGGTGGAAAAAGACCAGCCCGACATTTCCGGAGAATCCGGGGAACCAGAGGCCATTGCAGAGCGGCCAGCCCCTGCATGCTGTGGCAGCTCCCTCGAAAGCCACGTCCGATCCAACGTAAACGGCGGCAAACACATAGACCCATGTCCATCTGATAAATTGACGGAGTACGCGACCGAGCGGTTGATTTCTGTTTGTCAGACCGCTTGGTTTAGACTGCAGGTACGCTCTGTACTGAAACAGAAATACGGTCAGGAGAGCAACCCCGACGAGTCCAAGGAGGCCGAACCCCAAATGCAGAGCCAGAACGCTTGGGGGGTTGACGAACACCACTGCAAGAGCTCCAAGGATTGACTGAATGACAATAAAACCAAGAGCGATCGATGCGAATATGCGCACCTCCAGCCAGTTGCCAAAGCGGCGCCATGCCCAGACCGCGAATACCACGGCGACGAGGGCGAAAAAGCCCACGAGGAAGCGATGAAGAAATTCGATGATGACATGTGAGTTATTGAGCGAGGGGAGGATTTGGCCGTTGCACAATGGCCAGTCAGGTCCGCAGCCCTCTGCTGAATTGGTCTGGGTATCCAGAAAACCGATAAAGTTGATGATGAACATTCCAAACGTAGAAATACATCCAAGCCATAGAAGCGGTTTCGACGGCTGTCTCCGTTCAACTTCGTTGTGATCCGGTGACAAATGGTGACACCTCCGGGATATGAGCATGGCGGACAGGCGTCCTGTATCAGTATAAGCCACGGTTAGGCTCCGTGACAGAGGCAATCATGAACAAGAGTTTAATTTTAGCACGGTTCGCCGTATTTCATTAATCGCAGGTTACGGTATTTCGCTTGTGTGCGGTTTCTCAATGCTCGCGGGAACTGGAACAGTTCCTGCTTTTCCCCAGACGTTGACGGCCACGACGCCTGTAATCGCAACCAGGCCGCCTATAATCGCGACTGGCTTGGGGAACTCGCCTAACCAGATCCAGGCAATGACGATCGCCAGGATGGGGTTGATATAGAGCGCGCTTGCCACGGTGCTCGCCCTGGCTCTGCTGAGCGCGTATCCCCAGGCCACATAGGCGATGGCTGCCGGGAAGATCCCGATATACACGGCAGTGAGCGTCGCAGGTATCGGCGCTTGGCGTATCTGCTGCCAGAGACCAGGAACAAACAGAAGCATGGGCAGCGTGCCAAACCAGGTAAAATAGGCGGTCAGTTCAAGCGGTTGATATGTTTGATAGAGCGGTTTCTGAAATACAAAGAATACAGCCGCGCTGGCGGAAGAAATGAGAATCAACAGGGCGCCCTGTGTAAATCCCTGTGTTTCTCCTGAGCCGAATGTAATCAAGCCCGTGCCGATGAATCCAATGACAATTCCGAACCAGCCAATGCGGGTGAGGCGTTCCCTCAAAACGAACGCAGCAACGATTGCCGTGAAGGCAGGAGCAACGGCGATGATCAGACTGGCTGTTCCAGCCTGTACGGCGGTCTCGCCAAACGTCAGGGCGGTGTGATACACTGAGATGCCGATAAATGCCAGAAGCGCGATTTTAGGCGCGTCCTGGCGCTTGGGCAGACGGATTCCTTTCACGGCGGCGTAAATGAGGAATACGATCGACGCGCTTAAAAAACGCAACAGCACGACATGGCCGGGTGTGTACCCTCCCTGCAGCGCTGCGCGTATGCCAGCGAATGCGGATGACCAAAATAGCAGGGTTACAGCGACAGCGGTTACCGTTTTCCAGTTCGTATATGTCATCCTTCCGGTACTGATGATCAAATAGGATGGTGATTGATTGATTCGTGCATGGCAGATCGTTCTGTTAATGGCCGCTGTTGGCGCGGCGCTCGCGATAACACCGCCGCTTACGTCGGCGCAGGGTCCGCAACATAGACAGACAAGTGTGTATATAAACCCGGGATTTCCCCGCCAAAGCGTCAGCCTGCGGAAATTTCCCTACCCGTTTCAGGCCATGCTGGCCATCGAATCGGACGCCGATCATGTGACGCTCAGAAAGTTTAATCTGATTCATGAATTTCTCAATACGACGATTGAAACACCCATGGGGCGCGGACTGGGATTGGATGTAAGCGACTCCTTCTTTTTATACAACGGATCCAATATGCGTTATACCATAGACATGAACCATACGCCACTGTCCAGTGAGATGACTTTTTTTAAGGGTATTTCGCATCAGTTGTACGATGGACCCATCCTGCTCTATTATATGAAGGTGGGCTGGATCGACACGATCCATTCCATGGGCGACTTTTCTCGCGTCGGTGCAAAGGGAACGCTGTTTACCAGGGCGCAGGCCGTGTACGCGATGCACTACATGATGGCGCACGGGGTTCATCTCACGGTGTTTACGGATCATGGCAATCAGTCCAACAGGGCGAATTTTGGCGCTTACGGGTATCAGAACAACGAGTTCTTCAATTACCAGCAGGGCGACAATCCCTACTCGCCATACTATGTGACAGACCTGTTGCGCAAGGAAGGCGTCCGCTTCGTCTGGGCAGACATCTACAATAATCAGTATAGCTACCCCTCCATGATTTACCCCACACGCTTGCGTGATGGCCATTCAATATGGGGATTTTGGCGGTTTACCGGCACGCTGAATCTGATCAAGAGGCCGGATCATCCATGGATCTATGATTGGCATGATTTTTGGAACCCGTACGATTTATATCGCGAACTTGCGCCTGGTTTGCTGGAGCAGTTAATCAGCACGCACGGATACACGATTATTGCGCAACACCTAGAAGGCAATCCGAACCGCTTTGTACTGCCGACGAGCGCCATTGAGTCACTGGTTGGGCTTGCCCATTTGCAGGATCGCGGGATTATCCTCGTGGCGCGCACCAGCCGACTGCTTCTCTACAACCTGGTGCAGCAGCACCTGCGCTACAGCACCTCGTATGCACGCGGCGTCACCTATATCAACATCGAAGATGTGGCGGACCCGGTGGACGGAACATTCATTCCCGACTGGAATCAGTTGCACGGTATTACCTTTATTGTGCGCAATCCCCTGCAGACCGTGATTACTCTGCGGGGCAAACCGCTGCCGGTTCAGTTGCTGAAACAGACGGCGCATACCGTAGGAATTGCATGGTATCCTCCGAATACAGCCAACTATGCAGTCAATAGCGTCGCTGCGCTTCGGCGTGGAGTCGCATTTGATGCCATCCCATTTTCCTGGTACTGATATGCGTCCATGCGTCTCGAATCATTGACAGCTTGGGTTGAACCACTCATAATATTGTAAACCGTTGATCCTGTAGACTCGGATGTATAGTCAGGTTTTCATTTCCTTTAGGAGGATGGGCATGGTTCCCGAAGTGTTTATAAACTTTCGACCTGAAGACAGGCGAGACCGCGACGGCTACTTTTTTATCTTGTCAGGCCCGTCTGGAGTGGGGAAGAACACGCTGCTGAGCATCGTGCAGAGTGGTCTTCAGGGAGTTTACTATATGCCGTCCGCTACGACGCGGGCCATGCGCCCTGGAGAGAGTCAGATGCACCCCTATGTATTTGTAACCACGGAAGAGTTTGAGGCGATGATCGAACGGGGCCAATTCCTGGAGTGGAAACGGATCCACACCAATGACTATTATGGAACGCATCTGCCGTCCATTCAGTATGCAATCGCGCATGGATACGACATCATCACGGATATGGACGTACTGGGATGTGCGGACGCCATAGCTGCTTTCCCCAAACATATCTGTTCCATATTTATTACTCCGCCTTCGTTGGACGAATTGTCGAATCGTCTCCATAATCGTGACGCCGACGCCAGAAACATCGAAAAACGTCTGCAGCGTGTAGAACTGGAAATGGCGCATAAGGATCACTATGATTTCACCCTTGTCAAT
>JAKADD010000087.1 GCA_021820825.1 Bacillota bacterium | reverse complement strand
TTAGCGATATCACCCAACATGATTATACTATTTTGAGTGAGATTAAAACAGGTTATTGTGATGCTGCTTCAACCTCCGCCCTTCCGACATAAACGGGATGAAATTACCTTCGCAACGAGACTATTTTCGACGCAGCATTTAAAAAATCCTTTGTTGCCATCTATTGTTCGCAACCGACCCCACCAACGCACACCCCGCTCCCGCACCGAACGTGTGCGCAAACCATAAGCTAACAGCGAACAGCGCTCCCTGCACAACTGTATCCCTGCCGCCTCTTCACTTGGAAATCCCTTTCTAATCAGAACGGATGTGATTGAAATGAATACGCGCTCCAGGCGCAAGAAAAACCAGCTGCGCTTCACCCCCGCCGTCCGCAGGCTCATTGCTGCAGAGAGCCGCAATCTAAACCTGTCTGAGCACGATTATCTGCATCTGCTGATGCAGATCGCCGCAACCGTCCGCGGCGCTGTGTGGCCGAATGGGGTCAAGGATCCGGAAATGCTCCTGTCCATCGCGGAGAATCCATTCGTTCTGCAGATTGTCGGCGCATTGGCAGGAACAGTCTGGGCTCAGGTCAAAGATGCTCTTGACGCGGAACACGTGTCCGAGGCGGATACTGCTGCCCCAAACACCGCTGCTCAGTCTCCCGGACAATCGGGCCCCGCTTCCAATCCGTTTCCCCCGCCTGCGCCTGGAGTTCCTTCCGGCACGCCACAGGCGCCACCTGCGCCACAGACGGCGCAAGTGAAGCCGCGAGCGGCGTCGCCGCTGATTCCTCCGCCTGCATCGCCGCCCGTTATGTCTGGCGACGATATGGTCACACTGATCGACCCAATGACCGGGCAACGGGTTCGCGTACAACGTCGCTATGCACTGTAGAACCAGACACCCGAACACCCACAGACTCACCCGGTCTTACCTGGAAACGGCGCGTTTCTCCAGATTTTTGGTCATGAAGGTATGAGCGCCGTCACGAAACCACGGGTGGATCAAGCTGTGTGCCAAGACGCCGCAACGTCACATTCACCGTCAATCGCACAGACACATGAGACAATTGACGGTGCCAATTGTACCGCATCATTTCATCATACGTCGAGAACTGACCGCGCGCATAACGGAAAAATCGAAAGGGGTCCACCTGGTGCCTGTCATACAGTTTGTTTATCAGAGCTGTTTCCGATTGGGACAAAGAATGAGCCACACGGGTCTCCAGGAGCTTGCGACTCTGTTCCTTTGCAAATGACGCATTCGTCTGGTCGCCGAGGAGTTCCGCCTCAAACACCTGGTTTATGCGCAGACTCGGCCTCCGGGTAGACAGATTCACTTTTACGCTCATCGGCTCCGCGTCTCGTATGTTAAGACTCAGATACCCCTTTTCCCCCATTGGCGACGCCATGGTGAAGGTGCTCCTTTTCAATGTTCCAGAGAGCAACTGGAACAGGCGGGTCTCGTCTCCGTTTAGTGTGCAGACCATCCTGTCGCCGCGAAATACCGCAGCGCCCACACACTCAATCGGATTGCCTCCAGCACGATTGATCTTGCCGGCGTCGGTGCTGAGATGATCTTTGCGCATGTGTCTGGCGCTTCCTGAGGTCTTCTTGCCCTCTTTTGAGACCTGTCTGTTTTCACTGAGAATGGGTAGAATCGGATCTTCGTTTGGTATCTCCAGTTCGCCCATGAATTCATGCACCTGTATGGAAGGAGCAAATCCGGTCCGCCGACTCGAGTCATGCAGATCCTCGATCACGCGTGTGGCGGAGCTTTCGAGCAGAGGTCTATCCTTAAGGAAGATGTCTGTAACGCTCCTGTTCGCCACAAATGCATACAGTGTGCGGCGAAACTCCCGATAACGCACCAACGAGCGAAACTGTGGAAGCAACCCCTCCTTTGCCAGCGACTCCCCAAATATGACGGCGGACAGATGGGATAGATTGATCGTCCGCTCGATTCCCGTGTTCATCATCAATATGGCCTCATTGAGATTGCGGCCTGTGGCGGTAGTGATCGGCGTACCCGCCTGAAAGTCGCCTCCGCCGCCGCTCATGGCGCCGCCTGAACCAGAGAGTTTGCTTGGAACGGCCACCCGTGCAGTCACCTGAATCTGGTGTCCGGTCGCGCGATCAATGCCCATGGTCACGGCGAATGCCTGCTCTTCCAGTTCCGAGCGATCGTAACAGCCAGTCAGAGCACCGGAAGAGAGGCAAAGCAATAGTATGTATCCACCGAGTGCAACTCTGGACAGCATGTCTCAACACCCCCGCTCCCCATAACTTCCCAAACAGGAACGGACTCTATGTACGGTGCATCAGATTTCCGCAGTTCCAGGCGACTGGTGTATAATAAGGAAGAACGGAACGAGGGGGAGTGCAGCGATGCCAAACGTTGAGAGGCTTCGGGTTAATTACCGAACACTGGAAGAATTTAAGCGTTTTCGCGAAACCGGCCTGGAAGAGCTGTCCATGATGGATGAGTTGAAGGAAAATATGATTGAGAATAGCGTCGACAGTCCCTTTTATGGAATTTATGAGGATGGGAAACTCGTTGCGCGCATGAGTCTGTATCCTATCCCCGCCAAATACGATCGCTATTTTGACCCGCCGCAGGATCACCTTGAACTCTGGAAACTGGAAGTGCTCCCCGGCTATAAGGGCCGTGGTTACGGAACTCAGCTTGTTGAATTTGCCAAATCGCTGGGCAACCCAATCAAGGTAAACGTGCGCAGAAAGTCCCATCCGTTTTTTGTTCGTCTGGGTTTCACCGCAGTCAAGTATGATGCGGCCCGTGACCGTGGTGAGAATCCGTATGTGTGGATACCCACAATACCAACAGTCGATCCGGTGTCCTGACGATTTGGTGACAGAGCACTCTGTTGCGGTCACCGACTGCGTCAGGCGCCAACGCGCACTGGCTGTTATGTTATAATGAACGAGCGTGGTTCTCCGCACCTGTTGGACGGAGAACAGCCCAGTACATACACTCGAGGAAAAGAGGGATACCATGTCATTTCAAACGCCGGCGCTTCCTTACGCAACCGACGCGCTGGAACCACACATCGATGCAAAAACGATGACCGTTCATCATGACGGACATCATGTTGCCTACACGAACAACCTTAACGCCGCACTCGAAAAACATGCGGACCTGCAAGCGAAGAGTGTTGAGGAGATACTGGCCCATATCAATGAAGTGCCGGAAGAGATTCGCGTAACCGTGCGCAATAACGGCGGCGGACACGCCAATCACACCCTGTTCTGGCCGCTGCTCAGCCCGAACGGCGGCGGAGAACCAACCGGTGCATTGGCCGCTGCGATCAATCACTCATTCGGCAGTTTCGCAAAATTCAAGGAAGACTTCACAAAAGCGGCCGCCACTCGATTTGGCAGCGGCTGGGCGTGGCTGGTCCTCGACAAGAGCGGCCAACTCGCTGTAACCAGCACCGCCAACCAGGATAATCCGCTCATGGACGGTCTCACACCGATTCTTGGTCTTGACGTATGGGAGCACGCCTACTACCTCAAGTATCAGAACAAGCGCGCCGATTATATTGGAGCCTTCTGGAATGTCGTCAATTGGCCTCAGGCTTCCAGCAACTTTGAAAACGCGAAGAAATAAGTTATTCCGATGACAGACAAAAAATGAGCGACTGGCTTATCACCAGCGCTCATTTTTTGTCTATTCTTCATTCTTCATTATGGTGTGCATCGTTCTTATGTAGTTCTTCGCCGTCTCCGCCTGCGTCAAGCAACTGTCTGCGCCGCGCTCGATCAACGATACTCAGCAGCGCCCTGTAGTCTTCACTTATTACGAGATGTTCATCGGACAGGAGACGCAACTGCGATTGCAACTCCACCTTGTCGCGGCGCAGTTTGTCCACTTCGCCGCGCGCTGATTCCGTATCCCGTTCCAGTTGTTTGACGCGTGCCTGCAACGCTGTAAAATCGCGTCTGTACTGACGCAAAAAACGCATGACAGCATTCCAGGTCACCATGGTCGGCGTGCTGTCTGGAGCCGCATCCTGATCTGGCTGCTGCTGCTTCAACTGCTCTTCACGGTGTTCCTTGCGTTCCAGCTTGGCAAAGTCAATAGCCTCCAGAAACTGCTTGCGTACACAGGCATTCCAGCGATATCCGCAAGCGGCTGGAGTGCGCTTCAGCGTCTGCGCGCCTTCTTCGAACGCCGCCAGTTGAGTGCTGCCCTCACGGATGTGTCGCAAAATAATGTCAGCCAGTTTCGTGTCGTCTTCGGTCGTCCAAGCGTCTTGTCTCATCGTCTTCATCCAGTGCTATACCCCTCCCGAACTCCGAGGTTCCTAGGGCTATGTATATGCATGGAAGGCTTTGCGACAGCACACTTTTTTAAAACAGCAAGGCGACGCGCTCGCTGTGCCTGCTACACCAACCGGCGACCGCGCATAGCGCCGATCAACATGAGAGCCGTCTTTACGCGACGGCTTTTGCGAGTATGTTTGAGCGCCCATACAAACGCCGCCAATTCGAAACCGAGCAGGATCATCTGTCGAACCGCACGCCACTTCCTCACCAGATTACGCCCCCATGTCTACGAGTCAGTCGATGTGAACATGGCTATTTTGCGACCGAATACGCCTCCTTAGTCATGCCAATTTCACACAGGGCAACCATGAAGCGATCCCCCATCGCGCCAGGCATGATAATATGCTTCACTGTCTGGAGCACTCGCGGATCCTTAGCGGCGTAACTCTGTACGACTTCCATAAAATCCTGCGTATCGACAAGAAATGCCCCCTGACGACGGATCGTGACCGATTCATAGCCGCAGGCAGCGAGCGCATCCCGCAATACAGTAAAATCTACATCGTATGTGAGATCGTACTCTCCCGGCGAGTCTATCCACTTGCTGACCAGTCGATGTTTGGAGAACGCGCGCAACGACCCTTCCGGTCGATCCGCACCCACGATGTCGCGCGTGAACCCCCCATAGTCAATGAAGGCAAAGTACTGTGGATGGATGTGCTCCACAACAGCGCGCACAAGCGGAAGTATGCCAGTTTGCGCTTCCGCCGCAACCACTTCGCACTCGTCTGTACAAGGAATGAGGTAGCGCCGCGCGTATTCCATGAGATCATGATCAGTGGTGGAAATAAACCGCGTCACGAGCTTGTCGCCAGAAAAGAGACCAGGCGTCGCCTGGTCTGCCGCAGCGTCTTCCTCCCTGTCACAGACCCACAATCGCCACACTCTGGAGCCGCTTACCCGAATCAGATCGCAGGGAAGCGCGTCCAGCACCTCATTGCCGATCACGAATCCAGACGCATAGCGTTCACCGGTCTCCCTGTGCAGTTCTGCCACCGAAGTTGCGGTGCAAAACGATAAACGGCCTGCCTCCTCAGGGTGGTGTTCCAGCAGTTGTTCAAGAGTGATCCGAGTGCGCGCCTGAGCGACCGGCGAGAGGTCTATGCCCGCATACGCAATCGGACGGCCGGATCCCGCAGTCACGCGAATCAGGTCGTCCAGCAATGAGCCCGCCAGATCGCCGTCGCCACACCCCAGTTCCACGATGCAAAGCGGCTCTTCTGGCGCAACTTTGCGCAAAATAAAGCGCGCCCAGAGCGCGCCATAAAGAGGCGACGCCTGGGCGCTGGTATAAAAGTCGCCCGCGCGGCCAAATCGTGCGCGCTCCCCTGAATAGTACCCATCCGGTCCATAAAGACTGCGCTGCATATACGCTGATAACGGTTCTCTGCAGGTCATGGAAGAAGGATCTGATCGATCAAGCCGTACTCTTTTGACTCCTCGGCGCTCATGAAAAAGTCCCTGTCCGTGTCTCGCCCGATCCGTTCAAGCGGCTGTCCTGTGCAGTGCGCGATCAGCCTGTTCAGCCTGTCGCGGGTTTTTAGAATATGCTCTGCGGCAATCTTCAAATCTTCCGCCTGCCCCTGCCGTCCCCCAAGCGGTTGATGAATCATGACTTCGCCGTTGGGGAGGGCGCTGCGCTTCCCTTTAGCGCCCGCCGTCAGCAATACGGCGGCCATCGACGCCGCCAGGCCCACACAGATTGTCGCCACGTCCGGTTTGATGAACTGCATGGTGTCGTAAATCGCCAGCCCGGCAGACACCGACCCGCCAGGACTGTTTATATACAGAAAAATATCCTTTTCGGCGTCTTCTGAAGCCAGAAAAAGCAGTTGGGCCACAATGGCGTTGGCGACATCATCGTCAATTTCCGTTCCCAAAAATATAATCCGGTCTTTTAGCAAGCGGGAATAGATGTCATATGCACGCTCACCGCGGCTGGTCTGCTCTACGACAGTCGGTATCACACTCATCGCTCAATAGCCTCCTGTAGGTCCTGTGCATGGTCGGCGTCTCGATTGGTCCAGACAACGCCGACCATCTGTAGTCAGTGTACTGTAACTGGGGGGCAAATAACAATCTGATATGTCCAAATTTGCCTGTGCTGTCGCAATGATTGGCGTTTTCACTGACTCAGGACTGCAAATTGGGGTTGTCGTCTGGCGCGCAACTCCGTATGATAAGAGCAGGGAAGTCTCATCCGCAAAGACTCTCGCACAGGGGACGATGCACATGATGACTCAAGCACAATTTGATGAACTGCGAACAAAACTGCTGCCGCCTGGAGCAGATCGCATTATCGATCTGTTGGCCAGATATCGGGAACGCGTCGAGACAATAGCAATCGTGCTCGAAAAAGTTCCCCTGCTTATCATTGGGCGCCACGGTATGATCGCGCGTCTGCCAAAAGGCAATTCACAGCAAAAATTCTCACAGCAGGGCGAAATTCTCTCGGCATTACAGGACTTTTTTTTGCAAAACGAATCACTGTACGTTTTTGTGAACCTTCCGGACCTGCATGTGCCCACGTATATCAGCGGTCTGCTCAAGGAAATCGTCGAAAAGGTTGACCGTCAGGAAAATCTGCGCGCCCGCATTGACGAAGCTCTTGATTGCGGCGACAAGGAGGCGTTCCGTCACTACACTGGCGAACTGCAACGCCTGAAGAACGAGGACAATGTGGAGAGCGCAAAGAAGAACCTGCCGTGAATGGAACGATATTTTTAAGCAAACGGAGTGTGGACATGACAAACTCGGACATCATGTACGATGAAACGGAAGCCACAGTTACGCGATTTGTCGGGTTTATTGGAGAGTACGGGAGATTTGACCTTGCGATTGTAACGACGAACCATTTCTTCGGGAAGCGTCTGGTTATCTCCATCCAGTCAGGACGATCGGCCATTCTGACGGCGGACGAGGCAGAGAATGAGGAATATATCGCCCTGGCATTCCAGGTGTCAGAACGAGAGGCTGCTGAACTGGCGACATTCCTGACAAATAATCTGTAAGCGTGTGCGGCGCGCGATCTGGTACCATCCAGGCTGTGTGATCTGGAGGACGCAAAGCACACGTGTTCAGTCGCCAATTTTAAATACGCCCTGATAGCGGTCCGTAAATGCATCGGACACGATACGGTGTTCTTCGGGGTCAACAACGGCATCCAGACTGATCGCGTCGCCTTCGCCCATAACGCGCAAAAAATACAGCGTCTGCTCATCGCTCTCACGGTCATAATAGGCGCCATACGTTTCGTTGCCAGCCGGAAAGTACGTTCCCATCACGAGCCGTTTCTGATCGTGCGCTTCTTCCGCGAGGTCCACAAAAAAGATTCGCTCAATCGCGTCGCGGACCTGCGCTTCGTACAGATCGCCGGGAAAATCCAGGATCGCAGTCTCCCCTTCGCTCTCACGAATCAAAAACAGCAATCGCCGTGCGTCGCGTTCAAACACCACAAACAACAGGTGCGCATCTTCAAAGAAAAATGCGAAATGTTCGGCGTTTGGAAATTGAATATTGGGGATGGCGCGCATAGCCTTCTCTCCTTAACACAGCACCAGTGGATCCTGCCATACGATCTGCCTTTCGGAGCCGATTATACCATAAATCGCACAGATTGAACCAATACCGCAGTGCGTTTCATGCGCACATTCGCTATAATGGTCGTTATGGACGCGTATAATACCTACTGATGGTTGCGTTGTGTAAGCGGGGAGGTTGACGCTGCAAGTGGAGAGGCTGCTGCGTTACGCGCTGTACAGTTGCATTTTCCTGTTATGCCTCATCGGACTCCTGGCGCATACGAACACCATTCTGGTCATGTTCCTCGGAATAGCGATTCTGTTGGGTCTGTTTGCGGATCGTTTGGATAATTTGCGGGACGAACCGTTCAAAAAGTACAACGTCAAGCATGGACACCACAAATCTTGACGGGTGCGGGTGAATTTGACCAGGCAAATTCACAAATGATATCATTGGAAGCACAGTATGCGCAGCCTGTTGTCGCGCGCGAAAAGAGGGATATCCCCATGGCGAATCACGATGAGCACGATCACGAACATGACGAAGAGTTGGAACAAGATGAGATTATCATCCTTGAGGACGAAGACGGCAACGAGCATGAGTTTGTGATTGCAGAAACATTTGAAGTGGACTCCCGGATGTATGCGGTTCTTGTCTCGGCGGATGGTTCCTCTGAGGAAGGATTCATATTCCGCGTCGAAGAAAAAGAAGAAGACGGGGAACCATTCGTTGATTTCGTGGCGATTGAAGACGATGAAGAATGGACTGCTGTTGAAAAGGTATATAACGAACTGCTTGAAGACGACGAAGACGCCGAGTAATCGGCGTCTTCGCTTTCTATGACAACCTTGGGTAGCGCCGCGCGCCAAAAGCGGCGCTGTTTTCGAACGGAGTGAGAGGGATTCGAACCCTCGATACGCCTTAACAGCGTATACTCGCTTAGCAGGCGAGCGCCTTCGACCAACTCGGCCATCACTCCAACGCAAAACATCAAGTGGAGCCACTTAACGGACTC
>JAKADD010000086.1 GCA_021820825.1 Bacillota bacterium | reverse complement strand
TGCCGAACTCGCAAGAGCAGTTCATCATTGAGTCGGGCCGGGATGATGTGCTGACTGCCGCCTGCTTTGTACTTGGAGTCGTAATCGTACAGTTCCGCCTTTGGCACAATTTCGATCACGCCGAGAACATGCGGATCAGAAGCGTCGCCAGTGACGGCCACCGTTACTTCCATGCCCGCGATGTACTGCTCGGCGATCACCTGTTCATCATACTGTAATGCGGATTGCAGTCCAAGCAGCCCTTCCGCCTGGTTGTGGGCCAACGTCAGACCAAACGTGGAACCCTCGCGGTTCGGTTTGACGACGTAGGGCCAACCAAGCACATTGCCAAGCTGAAAAGCATCCAGTTCAGAAGGTTCCTGTTCGCCCCGCGTGATGACCACATCGCGGGCGACGGTGATACCGCAGTTCTCCAGGAAACGCTTTGTCCGTATTTTATCAATGGCAAGCGCACTGGCCAAAACACCCGACCCAACGTATGGGTACCCAAGCACTTCCAGGGCGCCCTGTACAGTGCCGTCTTCACCAAGTCGGCCGTGCAGGCCGATGAACACGATGTCTGGATGAAACGAACGCAGTTCATCGAAAAATGTCTCCGTAAGGTCAATACCCTGCACTTCGTATCCGAATTCGAGCAGCGCCTCAATCACCTGTGACCCGGACATGAGCGAGACTTCCCGTTCGGCTGATCTGCCTCCGTAAATGACTGCCACTTTCATGCCAACGCCTTCTCTCGCCAGGTTTTACGAATTCCCCAAGACTTCCAGCATGCGGACAAGGTAACTGATGGGCCACACATACGCGAACGATTCGTCGACAATCCGAAATTCACTGTCGTGCGTGACGCCGCTCGTTCCCCCCACAAACAGTTGCAGCGTTGGCGCCTGCTGACTGACATCGCCAAGATCTGTGGCCCCAGGCAGTTCTGTCAGTTGTTTAACCGTTATGGAGGATGTCATGTCAGCCAGAACAGCCTGAGCGCGCCCGGACAGATCCGCGTCCTGCACAAGCGGCCCGTACCGCACAACCAACTCGACAGGCATCCCAAACATCTTCGCCAGTTGCCGCTCCAAAGCGCGCGCGTCCTCCTGCGACACGCGGCTGCCAGGCGCTGTCTCCAGCCACAAATCGATGTCTGCGCTTCCTCTTTTATATGTATGATGGGCACAGCTGGAACGCAGGATCAGCGCGGCCGCAGCGGCTGCCTTCTGGGCGATATTTTCCAGTTGCAACGATTCAGGCCACTCCCTGGACAGGAGTTCCGGCGCTGGCGTCATGCGTAACCAGATTCCACCGCGAATGTGGTCCACCACAATCGCGACCCGTTCTGGCGCGTCATCCGCGAGATGCGTGCTGAGTATGGCCGTGGCGTCCGCGAAAACACCTGCCGCTAATAGTTGCTGTTTTCCTGGAACAAAGGGAATCGGCCACTGAGGGTCAAAGGCGGGTCGGCATTCTTCTGCGGGACAGCCAATAATGCGCAGAGCTGCGCCGCTTGGGAGGGCGTCAGAGTCACGGGCCAGCAGCATGGCTAAACCGAGAGCATGCACCGACTGCGCGTGATGTCCACACAAATGCCGCCAGATCAGATTCCCGCATTTCTGCACGCCAACAGCGTCAAGATCGGCTGTTACAATGACTTTCTTTGCCGCCTGGTCATAATCGCCGAGCGTGATGACGGGCGTCGTGCCTTCAAGAAGCACTTCAAACGTCAGACCATAGGCGCGGGCGACGCGCTCCCATACAGCGATTGTGCGCGTTTCTTCATAGCCAGGCTCAGCGAGTTCCTGGAGTTCGCGCGCAAGAGCAATCAATTCTGCCTCCAACCGCTCCAGTCTGGGCGGCAACAGTGGCGGATGCGCCAAGACAACCGTCCTCTCTTCGGGAATTACAGCCGCTCGCGCAGAAAATGGCGGTCTATGAGTTCCAGCGCGTTGCCGTCTGCTATGCGTTTTCCATACTCGTCAAGCATCGCCTGTGTGACCGTTGTCAGTTCCCCGTATTCATGCAGCATGGACCACAGGGTGTCGTAATCATTTTCTGGAACAGTCTCGTCGTCAAATGAGAGATGGTAAAGCCCCTTATAGTGGTATAACGAACAGTCGACGGGGCATACTTCAAGAATCGTAGAGGCCACCCGCACGACATCTTCGAAATCAGAAAAAGCAAACACGAATGTCCCAAACGGATCAGAGGTTGTCTCATCCGATTCCGCAGGTTCTGTTTGACCGCCTGGGGGTAAACTGGGCACTTGTGTGACGATCAGCACAACTCCTTCTGTGGGCATGGTAAATGCTTCGACAGCGATGGGGCCAACGATCTCAAAACCGACTTCCGTATAGGCCACTTCCATCATGTCCCAAAACAGTTCCTGGACCTTTTTTCCATTCTGCCACATTTCTTCTTTGTCAATGCCACGCGCTTCAAGGTCCTCGTAACTAATGGAGATGCGCAACTTGTTTCTTGCTATCTTCTCAACCCTCATCGAGTTCCCGTCCTTTCCAGGAGAGCGCTGCATCCCATAATCATTGCGCGTCGACTGAAAGCGATGAGTCAGTTGTCACGCACAGTTTAGCTTTCCTGTAATGATACTCACAATCGGGCAATTACGCTAGTGGTAAATACACGGTTTTGATACCGATTTTTAGCACGCTGGGTCGTTCTTGCGCTACTTCTCTCAGAGCGCACCCTGTTCAAGCCAGTTTGCAAACATCCTTGCATACCTGCATGTAATGGCAAACAGATCCTCTTCGCGGACGCATTCGCACCCTTCATACGCGTGATCTTCCTGTCCTGGCAGCAGCGGTCCGAAAGAAACTCCGCGAACGTGTTCCGGAAAACGCGACAAAGAACCGCGATCGCCTGCTGTTCCAGTCTCTTGGCCAGCTTTTACGGCAGCGGCCAGCGCGTCATCGAGAAGACCGCGCAGGCGGTTTGACACACGTTCTTTGCGTCCCCGCAAGAGCACCCTTGGCTGTACGGATCCTCCGCGCAAAAAACGACTGCGCAGATCGTCCAGAATGGCGGATGGATCAACTTCCCATGACAGCCGCGCTGCGCAACGCAGTTCGACGCAGTCCCCGCCATTCGACAACTGACCCACACTCCAGCCCGGTCCTCCGCTGTGACCCGTGCGGTACTTCCCGCGCGCGTCAAATGTTTTGGCGATCCATTGGTACGCGTACTGTCCGTACACTGGCAGCCGCGAACACAGCAGCGCCAGATGGTAAAGAGCATTGTCTGCGCGACCGGGATCGCTCGCATGACCACTCCTGCCGCTGGCCACCATGCGCAGGCCAAGTCTGTCGCGCTGCGGATAGGGCGTCACGGAAATGGGCAAATCCAGGGCAGTGATCACGGCCTCAATATCACGCAGAACCGCCCCTTCGCAGAGCGGTTCTGGATACAGACTGGCGACGGCCACATCCGGAACAATGTCGGAACGTACGCCCGCCATTTCCCAGTGCAATTCGTATCGTTGCACGCTCCTGCCCGCCTGCGTCTGCAAACGCGGCGAATCGCCCGCTTCCCGGACGGGAATTTTGATCTCCACATCAAGCCAGCCCGGAAGAGTGCTCCCCGTGTCAGAAAAAGCGCCATTGACGAGGATGCAGGGTTCGGCAAAGAGAGACCTGCAAGCCGCCCCCGAAAAACAGCGGCCGCCAGCTTCAGCGTCTGCGCCAAAAACGATCCGCAGCGCGGCGGAGGTCTCTGCGTCAACCTGCGCCATTGCGGCTTTCACAGCGTACAACAGGGCCAGCGCGGGAGCCGCGTGGTAGGTCGCCAGGGGTCCGCACAGCGCTTGATCGACAGCAGCGGCGGGGTTGGGGCCGCAGCCATGCACCGCAGTCAGCACATCATGATGGTGCACCGCCGTTAACACGTCTGCACCGGAACTGGACTGAACACAAAGCAGACCAGGACCGATCATGGACGTCGCAAGCCCAAGTGTCCTCGCCGCGTCCGCCAGCAGAATCAGCCTCCCGCTGGCGGATTCAGGAGAGACTGCCGGAGACGCCCGCAGCAATTCTGCTGTATGGGCGAGCTGTTTTGCGAACAGGTTCAGCACAGCGCGCTCCGTATCGTCAGGGTTCACCGCTTGCGTCTCAACCATCCTTTCGAAAACGTTCAGATTTTGCAACCCCTGCTTTATGTGAGCAAACTGGCCTGTGTGGAAGCACGTTCTTCAATCTGATGAGGCAACACCACCGTGTAGGTGGCGATTGGTTCATCGCGCAGGAGTTTTGTCAGGAAACGCATCGCGACCGCCCCGTAGTCATACATGGACTGGGCGACCGTCGTCAGTTCAGGACGCGCCATCTGCGAAAGTTTTGTGTTGTCAAAGCCGATGACCATGACATCGGCCGGCACCCGCAAGTGCAGATCCTGGCAGGCGTGCAGCGCAGCAACCGCCACTTCATCGTTGACAGCGAGCAAAGCGCGCGGCGGATTCGCGCGCAGCGCCTTGTGCAAGGCGGATAAAGCGCTGCTGTACGTTTCTTCCGGCGTCTCGATTACAAGCGGCGCGATGGCAACGCGACCGGCGGCTTCTTCAAAGCCCAGCCGCCGCTGGTCGCTGAGCGCCCGTTCGCCTCTTTGCGCGCCCACATAGGCGACGGTTTTGCATCCCTTCGCAATCAGATAATCCAGGGCATCGGAGGCAGCCTGGCGATTATTGATGTTCACGGAGGGAATGCGTTTCTCCGGATCGTCCGTTCGACACAATACGACCGGCAATTGAGCCTGTTCAAACGTATCGATGTGTTCTGGTTTCAGACTCGGAGACATGAACAACAAGCCATCCACCTGTTTTTCCCACATCGTGCCGACCAGGTCGATCTCCCGTTGCACTTGACCATCCGAATTGCATAAAATGATATGGTATTGGTACATATGGGCGACATCTTCAATACCGCGAACCAGTTCCGCCATGAAAGCCGCCGACACGTCGGGCACGATGACTCCGATTGTTTTGGTGCGTTTGCTGGCCAGACCGCGCGCAATCGCATTCGGCCTGTATTGCAGTTTGGCAATCGCATCAAGGACGCGTTTCTTTGTCTCTTCCTTGACCACCGCCGTATCATTCATCACCCTGGAAACGGTCGCCATCGAAACGCCCGCCTCGCGCGCAACATCATAGATCGTAGCGATCATCTGTTCGTTCCCCTTTCGTTGCCTGGGGTTTCTTCAAAGTGCCCAAGCCCGGCAGCCATCTCCCAATGAAAAAACCGTTTGTCTCCTTTACTAAATATTATAGCAATCTTATGGGCCGTGTCTTGCATGATTTCAACCGATTCAACAATACCTGAGCCAAATATTTTGTGACGCACCAGCGCCCCCGCTATAGGCACGCCCGTTGCCTGCAAAGCAGCGGCAATCGGCGCGCCGTCTTCCAGACGCGGTGCATGGCGCCCTGTGCGCCGCCTGCCCTGTGCGCCAGTAACGCCAAGCTCGGCAAGAAACGGCGAGGGGCCAACGGGCCGCTTTCCGGCCAACCTGGGATAAACAAGATAGAGAAAGCGCCTGGCTCGCGTGAGTCCAACGTAAAGCAGTCGCCGTTCTTCCTCCGTAAGCTCTGCATGCAGGCGGTGCGGCGCTTCCTCGAATGCCCGTGAATGAGGCACTGCCTGATCATGCAGCCCGATCAGAAATACACAGTCGAATTCCAGACCCTTGGCGGCGTGAAATGTTAGGATCTGGACGCCTTGCAGACCGGGCTTTTCCGACGCCTGGCTCTCCAGGAACGCGATATCCTGAATCCAGTCGGTCAGAGCACCGATTCGCGGAGCCCGTTCAAACAGTTGCCGCAACTGCAACGCAACCTGCTGCACAGTGCTTTTTCGCAGCGCCGCCTGGCTGACAGAGCGCCAGGACAGTTCCATGACACTCTGGACCGCGGCCTGTGGATCCAGAGTTCGCAAATGTTGCAGCCACTGTACAAACTCTTCGTGGAGTACGTTTCTGTCAAACTCTTGCGGCCGCACACTGGCAGGCGCGCCGCGCCAGCGCAGATACAGCGTCTCCGCATCGTTGCGTGCGTCATCGTTCCCTGCCTGCACAGCTGTTCGCAACACTTGCAGCACAGCGCGGACAGAAGGCTGGCTGTACAGGGCTAGTTCCCCGTTTTCGGCGTTGCCCACTACCTTGCCGTAGCGCCGCAGCGCGTCTGCCACAAACGCCAGTTGTCGGTTCGACCGCGCGAGCACTCCGATGGTCGCACTTCCCCTCTCCTGGCGCATCATGGACGCCGTCTTTGCGACATAGTCCGCTTCTGCCCATTCGTTTCTGGTTCGTATGATGCGCGGTCGGATCCCCTCCCCGACTGCGCCAACCAGTATTTTTTGTCTGCGCTCCGTATTGTGGCGAATGAGCGCGGACGATGCCCGAATGATCGTATCGACCGAGCGAAAATTGACGGTCAGCAGGATCTCATCGGCGTTCTTGTAAGTTTGCCCAAAGAGACGGAGCATATTGGGCAGAGCGCCGCGAAAACGATAAATAGACTGATCATCGTCACCCACCACCAACAGTGGAATATGTTGTTTACATAATGATATTACGGACAACCACTGCGCCTTGCTGGTGTCCTGAAATTCATCGATCATCATATAATCCAGTGAACTGCGGATATTCTCAGCCAGCGAACCGGCAATTGTTACGGACTTGTAAAAGGCGACCAGGATATCGTCGTAGTCCCAGCGCTGTTGTCGTTCCTTGCTCTCTTCATAGCGCGCGTAGACCGTCCTGATCAGTTCCCTGCGCGAATCTGCGCCAGGAATCCGTTCTGGAATGAGCAGCCGATTTTTTAATTGGGTCACATACTGCAAATGTTTTTCACATGATTCATCGCCTGCGTCGACATGGACAGAGTGCAGCACAGCGCGCATCGCCTCCCGCTGTTCCGAAGCCGTCCAGAGCCGTGGATTCAGGCCGTCGTACTTCAATAACCAGCGCAGAAACTGCGAATGAAACGTGCCAGCCGCGACCCTGCGCAGAGCAGGATCAAGAATCGCCAGCCGTTGCCGCAATTCTGCGGCGCTCTTGCGTGTGAACGTGAAAATCGCAATGCGTTGCGGCGACACGCCTCTCACCAGATACAGATACGCTGCGCGCATCGTCAGAACGGTCGTCTTGCCGCTGCCCGGTCCTGCGTACACCGCCGCACGGCCGCTGTCGTGCGCAATGACGCGCCGCTGGCTTTCTGTCAGCTGCATTCCACGCGCGGACAACAGATCAAAGAAAGCGGAATCGTTCAAAGGAACTCCTCATACGTGTGCAGAAACCGTTGCAACCGCGACAAACGTTGTTCAATTCTCCGCTTTTCATCCATCAGTTCCGCAATCTTTCCCAGATTCTGCTCCTGGAAGTGCCCGAATGCGGTCTCTTCCAAGTGTTTGGCTCGCGTATTCCACATGGCGTGCACTGCGCCCACGCGGTCAATGCGCGCCTGTCTCATGGCGAAGAAAGAATCAGCAGACTGTTGTTTCCCGTCTGAATCGCGCGGCGACGGGAGTGGCGTATGTTGATCGTCGAATGTACGCTCATTCATATCTTTGCCGGCACCCTTCCCTAGATCACGACGTCTGACGGCGCGTCGACAGCAAGGCGATGTGTCCACTTTGACAGCAGTTGCTGCAGTTCTCTGGCAAATTCCCGCTCCAGTTTCTGTTGCTGCATCAGTAAAGCGATGCCTTCCAGATCTTCGGAACGAAACAGTTGCATGACGCGTTCGGACAGATCGACGTCACTTGAGGCAGCCAGTTCTCTGGTGCAGTCATGCAATAATTCCAGAATGGGTTGTATGCCCTTTCCATACGGCGAATTGTGCATTGCTCAATGTCCCCCCTTAACTGGAAATGATGAGTGTGGTCGCGAGTTTCAGTTTCCCGTGACACACACCGCATGCATACCTGCGAACATTCAGTTGGCGCTTTCGGCGATACACTCGCTGACAGGCAGTACAGACATACTCATAGCGATCCGGAAGCGTCCTGCGCAAATGTCCTGTATCCGCGTAACGGGCGCCTTTCACCTGTTCGAGCAGGCGTTTGAAGTCCCAATCCCGATGACGATAGCCGCGCCCCGCAAGATGGAGGTGGTAATGGCACAATTCGTGACGAACAGTTCCCAGAAATTCCGCAAAACCCGCCGTCTGCATGTAATGCGGATTAAACTCCAGATCGTGAGACGAAAGTAGATAACGACCGCCTGACGTCCGCAGGCGGGGGTTGAATCGACAGCGATGCAAGAACGGTTCGCCAAAGTCTTGCGTCGAGACGATTTCGACCAGACGTTGCAATTCCTCATCGCATCTGGGCAATCCCCCACTGCGCATACATGTCTCCGCCCTTTATGGGAAAAATGGAACGGTCGTTCAGCCACCATTCCCTTTCATGGTACAATCGAATGGGAAAGGGGGCAAGTCCTATTCGGATATTCGCGATCGCAGATCTTCATCTCTCCTTCGGCGTGGGCAAGCCGATGTCCGTTTTTGGCGATGCCTGGGCAGATCATACGGATCGGTTGACCGCCTCCTGGAAGCGCGTGGTTGGAGCGCAGGATACGGTTCTCATCGCAGGCGACATATCCTGGGCCATGCGCGAAGAGGAAGTTCGGCCTGATCTGGAGTTTATCGCGAAACTCCCCGGCCGGAAAGTTTTGCTCAAGGGGAATCACGATTACTGGTGGAGTACAAGGAAAAAAGTGCTGGAGTTGGCGGGCGCCGATTGCGAGGTTCTCCAGACCAATGCGCTTCTGTTGCCGCAGGCGGCCATTGTCGGCGCGCGCGGATGGCATCTGCCAACGTCGCCCCAGTTCACGGCAGACGATGAACGGATTCTCGCACGGGAGGTTGTACGGCTGCGCCTGTCACTGGATGAGGGGCTGCGCACCGGGC
>JAKADD010000085.1 GCA_021820825.1 Bacillota bacterium | reverse complement strand
CGCTTCCATGATAGCGAAACAGATTCAGAGCGCCGGGGAAGAAATCCTGCAACGGGAAATGCGATGCCTTGATGTATTTGTTTAACGGCAACAAATCGCCATTCTTCATGAACGAACTGGATTGCCCGCCGTTATTCACATAGATGACGTCGGGAGCGTCTCCCGCCACAAACCGCGTCTTCAACACCGCCTCATAGTTGCCGCTGATCGGGCGATAATTAACGTGAATCCACGGGTATGCCTTTTCGAAGTACGTCAGTTCCTTAGCCATCAGCGCCGCTTCCACTGGCGATGATGTCCAGCCGCCAAGCGTGATGGTGACCGGGGAATGGGTGGCCTTTGCGGCCGCCTGCGCCGGGGCTCCACAACCGACCAGAGCCGCACCGAGCACGACACAGGCGCCGCCCGCGACCACATTTGACCACTTTTTATCACGACTGTAAACGGCGCGCAAGCGCCATGGAAAACCACTGCCCTGCTTCATGAATGTTTGACCTCCCCCATATGAATCGTACGTGTGACATAGAGCTTCCTGTTGCCATGAAACCGCTGTCAGACAGCACAAGCGGCGACTGCAAGAAAATTGCCCAGATCGTCTATTTTGTCACATCACCCCCTTGGCAACGTCAACTCTTCACCAATGTCAACTCCGCAGCCTGCACAAACTGCCATCCGGTGGCGTTGTTGACCGCGGACACCGACAGTGCGCCTGATTCCAGCCGTTCCACCACAATGTCGACAGTTCCCTGTCCCAGATAAAGACCTGTCACGGTCAGACGGTCCATTCCGTGCAGCAGTGCGGGAGCGCACGTGAACACCGCTTGCTCCGGGTCCACCTTGACACCCAGCAGCGCCCGCAGCGTGAGCAGAGGCGCCGCCGCCGCCCAAGCCTGCGGTGAGCAGGACACCCGATACGGCGCCGGCGCTTCGTCCGGTTCCGCCGCGTAACCGCCAAACAGTTCCGGCAGACGCATCTGGGGAAAGTGTCCGGATGCGCGCAACAAACCCTGCGCGACGCGAACAACCGCGTCAGCGTACCCATACTGTGACATTCCAAACAGAATGAGCGCGTTATCATGCGGCCACACGGATCCGTTATGATAACTGAGCGGGTGGAATGCGGATTCGAGCGCCGACAGGGTCCGCACGCCAAAGCCCGAAAAGAGATCGGCTTGCAGAAGTCTGGCGACCAATTTAGCAGCCAATGCGTCAGGTAATATTCCGCTCCACAACACCTGACCCATGTTGGATGTCACGACCCGCAGGGGTGTTTTATGAGCGTCCAGAGCAAGCGCTACAATTGAATCTTCATCAATCCAAAACGTTTCGATAAATTGCTGTTGAAGCTGTTGCGCCTTCTGTGAACAGTGCTCCGCCTCGGCAGATCGACCCATGCGCCGGTACAGGCGCGCCCAACTGCGATACGCTTTATACACATATCCTTGAACCTCGCACAAGGCAATCGGGCCTTCAGCCAGGCGACCATCTTTGTGCATGATGGAATCGCCCGAATCTTTCCAACCTTGGTTGGCGATGCCGCCGTCAGCCTGCCGATAGTACTCAATAAACCCGTCTCCATCCCGGTCCCCATAATTTTCGATCCACTCGAACGCCCGCTGTACGTTTTCCAATAACCTCCTGACAAACGTCAGATCGCCAGTCCAATCTGCGTATTCGGCAGCAAGCACAAGAAACAGCGGCGTTGCGTCGATTGAACCATAATACGGACCAAACGGAATCTCACCCGTACGGGCCAACTCTCCCACGCGCAGTTCATGCATCATTTTGCCTGGCTCTTCGTCACGCTCTGCACTTAGTTGCCTGCCCTGGTACTCCGCCATCGTGGCGAGTGTTCCCCGGACCAACTGCGGAGCAATGTGAAGCGCCTCAAACGCGGTGAGCAGGCTGTCGCGCCCAAACGGCACAGCAAACCAGGGAACACCGGCGACGGGAAACGGTCCATACCCAATATCGGTAACAAGCATGCGCAAATCCCGCAGACCCTGCCCATACCAGCGCTCGAAATCAACCTGCGTCTGAACCTGCGGCGTCGTCTTCAACCAATCTTTGTAGCGGTCCTGCAAATTTCTTTCGAGAACAGCAAACGGAACGGGTTCTCCCGGAGACAACCCTGATTCCGGCGGTGTTTCGACAGCCTCCGTCTCCACTGCAATGCGGATCCGCCATGTCGCCGATTGCCTTGCTTCCACATGGATGTCGCCGTGTATGCGAATGCCCGATTGCGGAGAAGATGCGTCTGGCAGCGGTGCGTCTTCTGCAGCGGCGCTGATGTGCACGTTTTCACCCGCGCCATATTCGACGCGAATCAGCGTGCTCATCATCTGCCCGTCGGACGCTTCAAAAGAAAACTTCGCAGTTGCTTTGTCAATGGTCAGCCGAATCGTTTTGGATAATAGCCTGGAAGAATACCCTCTGACCTCAAACATATCATAAAAATCTGCATCCACCAGGTAATTCAGTCGCAGTTCGATATCCTGTTCGCCATAGTTTTCACAGACCGTTTCCTCGATCAGCCCGCCCTGTCCATCAATCAGCTGACGCCTGTTCAGAATCAGCGTGTCCGCGTGCAGCGCGACCGCCGCGCCAGGCGCCGGCGCGTCGTTTCCATATCGGTACATCCCTTCATAATTGCGATTGGTGTCGGCGCTGAGCAGATGAAACGACAGCCCGTCAATAAACCAGTAATAGCGGGACAATACACGCGTATCTTTTGTATAGAGACCGTAGGCAAAATCGTTGTGCTGCGGATGCGCCACATGTCCCTGATTGTCTGTGACGAGAAACAGATCGTTTTCCTTGATCACTCGAAACCAACTCACGGCGTTCTCTTCTTTCCAAAACCTTTTGGATTTTTATCGTAATGTGTTGCCTTTTTTGATTCTCAGCGAATCTGCGCAAGCATCAGGTGGTATCCCTGACTACCAGTTCAGGCGCCAGAAGAACCCCTTGCGGAACCGAGTTGTCTTTCATCATGCCCACGACCATTTCAGCCGCGCGGGTGCCCATTTCAAGTCGTTTTTGACGAATGGTCGTCAGGCGCGGAGTTGAAAACTCCGCCAGTTCAATATCGTCGTAACCCACAATCGCCATTTCCTCAGGCACGCGAATCCCCGATTCCCGCGCGTGTTGCAGACCGCCGATCGCCATCAGGTCGCTGGCGAAAAATACCGCCGTCAGATCGGGATGACAATGCACCAGATGGCGCAAACCTTCTGCGCCCCCCTGCAGTGTGAAGTCCGACTCATAGACCAATGTGTCGTCATAGCCGAGACCCGCCTGCAGCAACCCTTCCTCATAGCCTCTTTTACGCTCGCGGCTTACCGCTGCCTGACTGTACCCATTCACAAAACCAATCTTGCGATGTCCTCTGCCCGCCAGGTGCCGGATCGCCAGTTTGGCGCCATGCACGTTATCCGTCGTCACATACCCGCAGCGTTCACTGAGCAAGGGGAGATCGATCACGACACTGGGGAGAGGCGAATCGACCACCTCCTGAATGTACGGATCATCCAGGCGAATGCCCATGACAATCACGCCGTCCAGTCGTCGCTCCATACAAAAATCGAGGTAAGACACCAGTCGCTGGCGGGAGGTCGTTGTGCTGACCAGGATCAGATCATAACCGAGTTCCGCAAGGCGATCGTGCATGCCATACATAACCTGAAACATGAAATAATGCCCGACCCGATCCCTTGTCAATTCCGAAACCAGCAACCCAATCGTTTTGGTCCGATTCATAACCAGGCTGCGCGCAACCGCACTGGGTCGATAATTCAATTCCTGCGCAACAAGCGAAACCTTTCTGCGGGTTTTTTCCCCGACGTCCGAGTACCCGTTTAAAGCCCGCGACACTGTCGTGATCGAGACCCCCGCAGCCTTCGCCACATCCCGAATCGTGACTGGCAACCCTCATCACCTCAATAGCCAAACTACCGCAACACTTGCAATCAGTTTATCTAAAACGTTTTGGATTTGCAATACCGTTTGCAATACTTGTAGACGATTTTTTAGAAGTTCCACATTTACCCTGTCACTTTCTTTTTATTTATCTTGCAAATGCTTATATTCGCTCTATACATAAAGCGTAATGCCATGCTAATATTCTTCCTAAGAATCAAAGATGGACTAGTCCACATCTGAAAGTTCATTATTTTAGGGAGGGAAGTCAACGCATGAGGACGCGCGCACGGGTTTGGCTTACAGGCATTACGAGTTTGGTTTTGGGTGCAAGCGGCTGTCTGATGGCTGCCTCACCGTCTTTCGCCAGCACAGCGGCCGCAGCACATCGAGCACCCACTTTCAGCGGAACGCTTTCGATCGGACTGAGCGCAGATCCGCCGAAACTGGACCCCAGTCTGTCAAGTGCCTTGGTCGATCGCCAAGTGATGATCAATATTTACAATACGTTGTTTCAACTGAATGCAAAAAATCAACTGGAGCCCGACCTAGCTACAGGATATAAGGTGTCAAACGGCGGCCTTACTTACACGATCAGCTTGCACAAGGGCGTCTTGTTTCAGGACGGAACGCCGTTTAACGCCGCTGCGGTAAAGTTTAATCTCATGCGCGACAAGCTTAAAATCTCCCCCCGGCACAGTTCGCTATCCTCTGTCTCTGCCGTCGATGTGACTGGTCCTCTGACCGTGACTATCCATCTGTCCAAGCCTTTTAGTCCACTATTGAATGTTCTGGCTGGCAGGGCTGGTATGATGGTTTCTCCGACGGCCGTGAAGAAAGAGGGAGCGGGGTTTACGAATCACCCGGTCGGAACGGGCCCTTACGAATTCGTCAAACGCGTGCTCGGATCCTACATCGATCTGCAGGCCAATCCGCATTACTTTGTGGCCGGTGAACCGCACTTCGCCAAAGTCGATTACAAGATATTTACGGACCCCAATGTGGAACTGCTAAACCTGCAATCCGGGAACGTGCAGATCATCGATACAGTGCCGCCGCAGCAAGTAGCTTCGCTGGCGCAGACCCCTGGATTCACGGTGATAAACAAGCCCAGCTTCGGGTATCAGGGCATCTATTTGAATGTCAAAGCGTCCCCCTTTACGAATCTGTTCCTGCGGCAAGCGGTCAATGACGCGGTCAATCGGAATTTGCTGGCGTCGGCGATTTTCAAGGGCACCGCAGTGGCGGGCTATAGTCCGTTCGGACCTGCTTCGCCTGCGTACGTGAAGTCAGAAGATACGGCCCCAATGCCACGTCCGGCCCTGATCAGATCCCTGTTGGCTAAAGGCGGAAAAGCGAAAGGTTTCTCGTTCACGATGCAAACGGCAACCAGTCCGGAAAACGTGCAAATCGCGGAAGTCATACAGAGCATGCTCAAACCTTACGGCATTGCCATGAAAATTCAACAACTGGATTTCGGCACCATGCTAAACAATTCGGCAGATGGTAATTTTACGGCCATGGCCTTGGGATGGAGCGGTCGATTCGATCCTGACCAGGACATCTATCCCTTCTTCTACACCGGAGCTCCGCTCAATTCATCGCAGTACAGCAACGCGACCGTGGATACGCTGCTGAACAAAGCCCGCACCGTGATGGATATGGCTGCCCGCAAGGCGCTGTATGCGCAGGCGATGAAAATTATCAATTACGATTCTCCCTACGTGTTCTTGTATCATCCCAACAACGTTCTCGCATTCAGCTCTAGCATCAAAGGGTTCGTGTACTTGCCAGATGGCCTGATCCGTGTGGCGACTTTAACCTAATTAAGGGGTGCGCTATGCTGGCGTTCGTGTTACGCAGGATTCTCTTGACAATTCCGGTGCTGTTGTTGATCAGCATCATGGTGTTCAGTCTTCTGCACCTGATTCCAGGGGACCCTGCGCGAGTTATCCTCGGACAAGATGCCACTCCCGGAGCGCTGCTGGCGCTCCGGGAGCAACTTGGGCTGACAAAACCACTTTGGGAACAGTATTTTTCCTGGTTATTCAATGTCTTTCGGGGCAACCTGGGCAACTCTTTGCAATCCGGTCTTCCGGTTGCCTTGCTGATTGAGCAAAGACTTCCCGTTACGGTCGAACTCGCGATTGGCACCATCTTACTGGCTGGGTTGATCGCTATCCCGCTCGGGATCCTGGCAGCGGTTTACCGCGGTCGGATAGCCGATCTCGCCGCTGTCTTCAGCGCCTCAATCGGCCTCTCGATTCCTCCGTTTTGGCTGGGGATCATGTTGCTGTTGCTCTTTACTGTACGTGTACACTTGTTCCCGTCATCAGGCTACGTGCCGATATGGCAAAACGTTGGCCAAAATCTACAGTCGATGGTTCTGCCGATCGTCGCCACCGGAGTCAGGGAGGCGGCCGTGTTATTGCGCATGATGCGCGCGAGTCTTGTCGAGGTGTTGGACGCCGAGTTCGTGCGGACAGCCCGGGCCAAAGGATTGCACGGATGGACCATAGTCGTGCGGCATGCGGTTCGCAATGCGCTGATCCCAGTGCTTACACAGAGCGGTTTACAGATAGCGGGATTGCTCGGCGGTCTTGTCATTACCGAAACCATTTTTTCGTTGCCTGGGTTTGGCAGTCTGTTGGTCACCAGCATATTTAGTCGCGACTACACGATTATCCAAGGGAGCGCGCTGGTCGTCGCCCTCCTTGTTGTGGGCGTCAACTTAATCACGGATATCTGTTACGGATTGATCGATCCGCGGATCCGCTTCAGTCGGGGGGCCTAAGCGCATGTCTCTGTCACGGCGGGGTGTTGTTGCGCGTCTACCGGCGCTTCCCAGGCGTCTTGGCAAGTGGAGAAGTTTGTTGCGTCGGAGAACGCTGCTCATTGGAGTTCTGCTCGTCTTCGTGTTCGTGGTCGCTGCGGTTTTTGCCCCCTTCCTGTCGTCTTACGCGCCGGACCAAGTCGATCTCTTCCATATGCTCAGCGGTCCGAGCAGCGTACACTGGTTTGGCACGGATGAGTTGGGGCGAGATCTTTACACCAGGATCCTGTTTGGTGCACGGACTTCGCTTGAAGTTTCTGTGACAGCGGTCTTGATCGGCGCTGTCAGCGGTGTGACTCTCGGATTGATCAGCGGGTATGTCGGGGGATGGCTGGATGAATGGGTTATCATGCGCGCCATGGACGCCCTGCAGGCGTTTCCCTTTCTGATCTTCGCGCTCGTGCTTGGCGCCGTACTGGGCGGCGGCATTGTTAACGCGGAGATCGCCATCGGCATCGGATTCATTCCCGGCTTTGTCCGCATCGCGCGCGCCCAAGTGCTTGTTCAAGCGCACTCGGATTACGTCAGTTCGGCTGTCACAGTGGGTGCTCACTGGTCGCGAATCTTGTTTCGTCACATCCTTCCCAATATTTTAGCTCCAGTCATCGTGCAAATCTCACTGGGTCTGGCAGGCGGCGTCGTCGCTGAAGCGAGTCTCAGTTACCTTGGCCTTGGCGTGCAACCGCCAGATCCCAGTTGGGGTTCGATGTTGCGGACCGCGCAGGGATACCTGATCATTGCACCATGGCTTGCGATATTTCCTGGTGTGGCCCTTGCCCTGGCTGTGCTGGGGTTCAATTATCTGGGCGATGGCCTGAGCGACGCGCTGAACCCGAAGACGTAACGATCATATATTGCCAGTGCAACTTCGATGTTTATGATTCTGGATGAGCCAAAAATGTGCCTGCTCTGGCGGGATCGTATACTGTGCCGCTGCTCAGACACAGCTACGCCGAACTCGCCTCGGCACAGCATACGATCCCGGCCAAGCGGGTTTTTCATCAATTGATGGTGATCGACTGAACCGTTCAGCCCCACAGGGCGCCCCACTTCTTCATCTCTTTGAGCACATCGTGAAAGGCGGCGCCCTTCTCGGTCACCGAATACTCAACGGTCACAGGAACAGTCGCAAACGCCCGCCGTGACAGGACCCCGTGTTCCTCCAGGTGGCGTAGCGCATCGGTCAGGGACTTCGGACTGACGGCGCCCAACTTGCGCCGCAACTCGCTGAACCGTTGCGGTCCATGATACAGTTCGCGCAGGATGAGAAACGACCACTTACCGCCAATGATGGTCAGCGCCTTCTCAATCGAACACTCGGGAACAAACATGTCGTCAGACAGCGGCTCACTGTCCGCTACGGAAAAGGAACTCATGGACGCCTGTGTCTGCACCTGCGCTTCCGCAGCCGACTGGTCCATGGGTTCTTCTTGCGACTCGGTATGTACATCCGCTGATACTCGCATACTTGCGACAGGACGATTCTGCAAAACAGCCACCTCACTATTTTGATGTCTAGTATACTTTTTGTAATTATATCACCTATAAGATACTTCTTCAAATTGAGTACTAAGCTTGATACAATAGCCATGACAAGCCATACTGCCCCACAGCAAAGGAGAGATCACGATGCGGTACCGCTTTATGGGCAAGACCGGCCTGAAGGTCAGCGAACTGTGTTTGGGGGCCATGACGTTTGGCCGCGAGATGAACACGGAGGACAGCCACCTTATGCTCGACCGTTTTATTGAGTCAGGCGGCAACTTTATTGACACGGCTGACGTGTACACGCAGGGAGCGGCGGAGGAAGTCGTCGGATCGTGGCTGAGAGGAAAGAATCGCCATGACCACATTATTGCAACAAAGGTTCGCTTCGCAATGGGCGCTGGACAAAATGATCTTGGCCTCAGCCGCAAGCATATTCTGGATGGGATCGAAGCCAGCCTGCGCCGTCTGGGCACAGACTACATAGACCTCTATCAGGTGCATGCATGGGATCCCGCCGTACCCTTGGAAGAAACCCTTTCCACACTCAACGATCTGGTCAGGCGCGGGTTGGTCCGCTACATCGGCGCGAGCAACTTCCGTGCCTGGCAGTTACAGAAAGCCATCGACATCAGCCGCCAGAACGGCTGGGAAGCGTTCACCTGTTTGCAGCCG
>JAKADD010000084.1 GCA_021820825.1 Bacillota bacterium | reverse complement strand
GAGTTTACAAAAATGCAGGAGATGCAGGAGTCGCAGGTTACGGAACTGGAGCAACTGAAGGAGATGAATGCGGAATTGCACGCCATGATGCGCCGCAGTGAAGAACAGCGCGCGCAGATGATCGAAGTGTTGCACAAGCTGCCGCGGTTTCGCAGCGTCGGCATGCGGAAACAGTGAAGTGATCCCGCCATTCTGGTGCGTTGGGCATGGACGCAGTGTGCTATTCTTAAAGAAGGCGAGCATTCACTCTTGCTGAGGAGGGAATCATTTTCATGATGACGGCCGCTGATTTCATGATTACGGACGTGATTTCCGTTTTTCCTGAAAGCTCCATTCGGGAACTGCTGTTGCTGTTCGCCGCACACAATGTGAGCGGCGTGCCGGTGCTGGATCGACAGCGACGGCTGAAAGGCATGGTCACGATCAGCGATGTGCTAAGGAATCTGCGTCCGCACACGGCCCACACACTGGACATGGGCGTATTCATGTCCTTTTACGTGCGCGAAAAGAACCTGCCCGATATGATGACAGAACTGATTGCGCGGCCGGTCAGCGAAGTGATGACGACCGGTCGATTGTCTGCCGTCAAGCCGGACACAGATCTTGCAGACATTGCGGAGATTTTCGGCGAGCAGCGGTTCAAGAAACTGCCGGTCGTGAATGACGCCCATGTGGTCGTGGGTGTTGTCAGTCGCGGCGATTTAACGCGCTTTATCGTACGTGAACTGCTGAAAGATTGATGACGGCGCACTGACGGCTGTTGAGTTTGTGGGGGTGGGGCTTGATGTTGCAGGTTGCCATGTTAAGCAAATGGCATGTTCACGCGCGTGATTACGCCCGCGAGGCGCTGGCTCATGAGGAAATCCAGGTCGCCGCTGTCTGGGATGAAGACGCACAGCGCGGCGAACAGTGGGCGCAGGAATTGCAGGCGCCGTTTTTCGGGAATCTGGATGATTTGCTCTGTCGGACGGATATTGACGCTGTCATTGTCGATACACCGACAGCCATGCATCCACAGGTGATTCGGGCGGCCCTCGAACAAGGAAAGCATGTATTTTCGGAAAAAGTGCTCGCACTGTCGACTGCCGATTGCGACACGCTGCTGGACCTGGCCGAGCGTCGTGGACTGCAGCTCATGGTGTCGTTGCCGCGTCTTTCGCATAACTACTTTGTAACGGTGGAACATCTGTTGCGGGATGGCGCGATTGGCGAGTTGACTTTTCTGCGTTGCCGTCTCGCGCATGACGGAGCGCTGGCGAACGGTGAATCGCCCACCGGCTGGTTGCCGCCCTATTTTTTTGACAAAGTCTCCTGTGGTGGAGGAGCCTTGATCGATCTGGGGGCGCATCCCATTTATCTGACCAATCGCTTGGCTGGCCCGGCGCGCCGACTGTGTGCGTCGTTCACATATCTGACAGGACGCGAGGTTGAGGATCACGCCGCCGTGGTCGTTGAATACGCCAGCGGCGTGTCCGGGGTTGTGGAGGCAGGATTTATCTCGCGCGGAAGTCCGTTTACCCTGGAACTGTACGGAACCCTTGGAACCGTGCTGGTGGAGGATAGCCAGGTGCGGATCCAGAGCCGGGCGCTGGATCAGGAAGGAACCCTGAAGTGGCACACGGTTCCACTATTCGACTCTCTGAACACGCCGCTTGAACAGTGGGTCGATGCGATCATGAATCGCCGCGCGCCCCATGTCAGGAGACAGGATATTCGCGATCTTACGCGCTTCAACGAAGCGGCGCTGCTATCCGCGGGGGATGGATGCATGACTGCGCTCTCGTAATGTTGTCGCCTGCGGATTCAGTCGGTAGACCAGCAGTCGCTGCAAACCGCTGTAGGGGAACAGCGTTGACAGCGACGCGGCGCCGCCCAGCGCAACCGCCACGAAGACAGTCTGTCCGCTGGCAAACACGATGGGCGCGGCGCCGATGGGAACGCCAGTATCCCTGCGCCACAGCACATGCCCGGAACTGGCCGCTACGCCTTCGAGGACGCCGTTTGCAAGGCCAAAGAACAGCACGCCTCCTGCGGTCGCGGTGACGCCGCCGATGGGAGGCGCGGGTGTTGCGATCTGCCAGGCGATCGTACCCGTTCCAGCGTGGATTGCAGTGATGGTGCCTGTAAAGTGTGAGCGGGACGCCGGGGATTGAGCGGTGCCCAGGTCCAGCGTGTGGCCGCTATGCTGCTGCGGCGAGGCGTAGAGTGTTTCTGGTCCGTTGATTCCCGCCACATAAATGTCAGCCGTTTCAGGGTCGTAGGCGGACGGACCATAGTTTGCTCCACCGTCGGGCCCCGGCCATTCCAGATTGCCCGCTGGCGTGGGCGCAACGTGATCTTCCTTCACAAAGGCGACCGGCTTTGTAACGGGACGCCCGTTGCTTGCGTTCCACTCATACAGATATCCGTCCTTTCCCGCCTCCGCGACACGCAACTGACTGCCTTGCATAAAGATCAGGGGCGGCGACGCCACGTCGTAGTCCCACAGGTCATGGGGAACTTCCTGACGATACCAGTGCAGCGCGCCTGTGTTTGCCTGGATGCAGACGACGGCGTCGGTGTATGGGTTTGGCCCGGGTCTCGCTGCGCCATAGTAGTCTGGCGAGGGATTGCCGGAGCCAAAGTAGATCAGTCCACTGGCCGGATTGTACGTGGGTGTTGTCCAGACCGCGCCGCCGCCGTGATGTCCGGTCTTTGGCAACCAGTTGACCCCGCGCTGGGGAACAGTGTAGAAACGCCACAAAAAATGCCCATTGCTGCGACTGTAAGCGGCGATAAATCCGCGCACGCCTTCATCGCCGCCGGAACTGCCGACGATGATCGCATGGCCCGCAATCAGCGGAGCCATAGATTCAAAGATTCCTGTTTGCGGTTTTGCAACCTGTACGGCATAGAGCAGGCGACCGTCAGATTTGCGCAGCGCCAGCAGCCTGTCTTCCGCTGTCAGCACATACAGGCGGGTCCGCCCCATCGCCACGCCGCGATTGATCTGCGGCAATCCATAGGTGTCGCTCTGCGCCGGCGTATAGGACCATCTGACGGCTCCCGTTTTCACGTCAATCGCATACACAGAGGCGTTTGAACCCGTGATGTAGAGAACTCCATTTTGTTCCTCGGGATAACTTTCATTGCCGCCGTGCATGTTTGGCAGCGCGATGTCGTAAGCCATACGCAAACCGCTTATGGTATGGGCGCTGATGGCGCCGATCGGGGAATAACGGTCCTGCCATGCGTTATTGCCAAACAGCGGCCACGATCGGCTGAGGCCAGGCGGCGTGTCTGCCGTGATTTTCGCTGAACCGGATGTGTGCGGAGCGCGGCCAGTCGCTGGACGGCCGTGACGCGAATCGTTTGCATGCGCAGCGGCGCCAGGAAAAGCGGAGCCACGAGGCGCCTCCGCGCTCTGCGAGATGGTTGCGCAGCCACTCAGACACAGACAGGTTCCGAGTATCAGGGAAGATGCAACGTGTTTCTTGAAAAGCGTTCGCATGTCGTCAATACCTCCATTGCACAATCAGACGATTGAACGGCGTTTCGGTTTCACAGATCTCTTGGCGGACCCAATGGTTATCATGATAATCTGGAGGTTAGACACAATGAATACAACAAATCGTCAGATATTGCTTGCAAGCAGGCCGCAGGGAATGCCGACAGAAGCCAATTTTAAACTGGTGGAGACGATCATTCCACAGCCTCGCGCCGGAGAGGTGCTCGTACGCACACTCTATCTGTCTGTGGATCCTTACATGAGGGGCAGGATGAACGACGCAAAATCGTATATTCCTCCATTTGCTGTAGGGGAAGTCCTGCAGGGGGGCGCCGTGGGGCAGGTCGTACAGTCCGACCATCCTGGATTTCGCAAAGGAGATATCGTGTCAGGGATGCTGGGCTGGCAGGATTATTCGCTGGCAAAGGGTGACGAGTTGCACATGGCGCCGGAAGGCGCACCCGTCTCCACAGCGCTTGGCGTTCTGGGGATGCCTGGGCTCACCGCTTACTTTGGCCTGCTCGATATCGGCAGGCCGCAACCGGGGGAGACTGTCGTCGTGTCCGGAGCTGCGGGCGCTGTCGGCACAATTGTGGGCCAGATTGCGAAACTGAAAGGTTGCCGCGTGGTCGGCATAGCAGGATCAGACGAAAAAAATGAATATCTGCGACGCGAACTGGGGTTTGACGCCGCGATCAACTACAAGGCGGCCGGCAATCTGCGTCAGGCGCTGGCTGAGGCCTGTCCTGACGGAATCGATGTGTATTTTGACAATGTCGGTGGCGACGTCACGGATGCAGTGATCGCGCGGATCAACAACCATGCGCGCATCGTGCTGTGTGGACAGATCGCCTTATACAATCTTGAACAGCCGGACACCGGACCGCGCAATTTCCCCCAGTTGCTCATCCACAGCGCGACGGTGACGGGATTCATCGTCGCCAATTATGCGCCGCGTTTTCGCGCGGGTCTGAGCGAACTGACGGCATGGCTGAAAGCGGGAAAACTCAAGTATCGGGAGCATGTTGTCACTGGTCTGGAGCATGCCCCACAAGCGTTTTTAGGTCTGTTTCGCGGCGAAAACACCGGCAAGCAGCTCGTCAGAGTCGGCGCTGCCGAGTAAATTTTTCGCCTTGTGGACGCTGCAATCAATCGCAGGTGGAGAGGGAGAGGTGCGCCTTGTTGAATCAAGTCATTCTGCCGGCGGCGCGAAGCGTGAAGGACCTGGAACGCATGATGGCTTTCAGGCACGAGTACATCGTGCTGCTGGAAACGCGTCTCGCTCAGTTGCATGTGCTGGTTGGTCTTGCGCAACGTCACGGCAAAAAGGTGCTGCTGCACGCCGATCTGGTGCAGGGGTTGAAACATGACGAGAGCGGGGCGCAATTTCTGTGTCAGGTGATCAAACCGGCGGGGATCATTTCCACACATTCGGCCGTAATTGCGATGGCCAAGAAGCATTCTCTCATCTCGATTCAACGCGTGTTTCTGCTTGACTCGCACTCGCTGGAGACAAGTTTCCGGGTTGTGGGCGCATCCCGTCCGGATTTTATCGAAGTGCTTCCCGGAATCATGCCGGGTATCATTCAGGAAGTTGCAGAGCGCACCCAAGTACCCATCATTGCGGGCGGCTTCATTCAGACGGAGGACGATTTGCGCCGCATCCTTGAATGCGGCGCATGTGCGATCTCCACTTCCGCAGAAAAACTGTGGAAACTGAACTATTGATCGCGCATGGAAACGTCCAAAGAGATGGCTAAAACAACTCCATAGCGGAATAGCAAAAAACAGCATGACAAAACAGCACGAAATACTTGACTTCTTAGCGTAATAGACTTACGCTAAGGAAGCGTTCACATACAAAGTTAATATCCGTTGGTGAGAGACTTGAGAACCACTAGATTCTTTGCTCGCTGGGCAAAGCATTTGGTGGATTTTGTCTTTTGGTGCGGAGTGGATCGCTTTGTAGGAGTGGATTGATGCTTGCCGCCGTGTTCATGCGTAGAGCATATGGCGTTGAAAGGACTGATCGATCATCAGAAACCGGTTGCTGTTGCACAGCGCATGGGCCGGTTGGCTGTTCATCCTGCCAGGGTTGGCGGCGTTGACGCTGTTTGTGTTCATTCCTGCGGGCTACGTGGTGTTTTTGAGTCTGCTGCGATGGAATCTGATCGATGTCCATGCGCAGTTTGTCGGGCTGGGAAACTACGTTCATCTCTTTGCGTCACAGAGTTTTCAACAGGCGCTGTCCAACACCCTGATTCTTGGCGTCGGTCAGATTGTCATTCTGTTGCCTCTGGGACTGTTTCTGGCCCTGCTGCTCGATATGGGATTGCGCGGCACCCGCATCTACCGCACCGTGATGTTCGGGCCGTACGTACTGCCGCTTGTCGCCTCGGGGCTGGTGTGGACGCTGCTCTATAACCAGAACTTCGGGCTCATCAACCAAGTGCTCTCGTGGGTCCATATAAATGGTCCGAACTGGTTGGGTACAAGTGGTTTCGCACTGCTGGCAGTCCTGATCATGACCGTCTGGCAGTATCTCGGATACTATATGCTGATTTTTCTCGGCGGCTTGCAAAACGTATCCGTCTCCCTCAAGGAGGCGGCGGCGATTGACGGCGCGAATGATCGTCAGACCTTCTGGCACGTTACGCTTCCCGCCCTTTCGCCGAGTATGTTCTTTGCGCTGGTCATCTGTACAATCCAGGCATTTCAGATTTTTGATCAGGTGTATGTGATGACCGGGGGCGGTCCGGACGGATCCACATCCACCCTCGTCTACTATATTTACAATGAAGGATTTCAGATGTACAACATTGGCACGGCGGCGGCCGCATCGATGGTGCTGCTGATTCTGCTGGCGCTTCTCACATGGTTGCAGGTTCGTCTCGGACGCAGATGGGTGGTGGAAGAATAATGGTTGCCAAACGACGTCTCACCCGCCTGGCTGCTCACGTGGTCCTGGTGATTGTGTCGCTCGGGGTTCTGGTTCCGGTTTATTGGATGGCAGTCAGCGCCATATCGCCGATGTCGGCCATCTTCAGCCCTACGCTGCACCTGTTTCCCACAGTCTTTCACTGGAACAATTTTGTGCGCGCCTGGACATCGCAACCGTTTGGCCTGTTCTTTTTCAACAGCCTGTTCACGAACTTTGCCATTGTCTTTGTCCAGTTGATTACCTCGTGTCTGGCTGCGTATGCGTTTGTCTTCATCCCCTTTCCGGGGAGCAAAGCGTTTTTCTTCGTCATCCTGCTGGCCATGATGGTGCCCTTGCAGGCCACGTTCATTCCCATCTATCTGATGCTGAGTCAGGTGCATTTCATCAACACCTATCAGGGTCTGATCGTGCCCTTCATTGGCAGCGCGTTTGGCATTTTCCTGTTGCGGCAAGGGTTTGTATCTGTTCCCAAGGAGGTGATTGCCGCCGCCAGAATTGACGGCGCCTCGGAGTTTCGCATCCTGCGCTCCATTGTGCTGCCGAATACAAAACCAGCGCTGATCACTCTGGCGCTGCTCAATTTTGTATGGCATTACAACAGCCTGTTCTGGCCGCTTGTCGCGACGAATTCGACCAATGTCCGCGTCTTGCCGGTCGCTCTGTCGTACTTTCTCAGCCAGGAAGGCGGCAGCAATTTGCAATGGAATCTCATGATGGCGGCGGACCTGTTCACGATCATTCCGGTGGTGTTGATCTTTATCTTTGGCCAGCGGTTTATCGTCAGGGGGATCGCCAGTTCGGCGGTCAAAGGGTAGAAACAGCATGAACAGCGGAAAACGCACGAGGAGAAATCGGGGAGGTCAAATAGAATGTTTGCAAAGAAAAAGACGAAATTCGGCGCCACATTGCTGGCGTTGACAGCGCTTCTGGCAGTGGACGGAGCGGCTTCCTTGCCAAGCGCCGCCGCCATGCAAAAGTCATCCAAGGCGCCCGTGCAGGTTTCCTTCTGGTATGGACTGGGCGGCCAACTGGGGAACGATGTGCAACTGCTGGTGAAGCAATTCAACGCGACACATCCTGGGATTCACGTCACGGCGACATACCAGGGCAGCTATTCTGGAGGCGGCCCGGAGCAGCAAAAATTGCTGGCGGCGATTCGCGCCGGCGATGCGCCGGATGTGGCGCAGATGGAAGTGCACTCGATGCCCGTATTTGCAGCGGCTGGCCGGCTGCTCCCGCTGACGCATCTCATGATGGCGAGCAAGGCGGACAAGCCGGGCGACTTCCTGACTGGGATGCTTGTCAGCACGCAGTACAAGGGCGTCTACTACGGCGTTCCCTTTAACCGCAGCGTGCCTGTGCTGTACTATAATAAAACGCTGTTTGCCAAAGCGCGCATTGCCGCTCCTCCTGCGACCTGGGCGCAGTTGATGGTGGATGCGAAGAAACTCACAAAAGGATCCGGCCATAGCAAAGTCTATGGGTTTGAGCCGCTCGTAGACTGGTGGCCCTGGGAAGCTTCGGTATGGTCAGGCGGCGGCCATATTCTGTCCAAAAATCTAAGTCAGGCTGAGTTTGCAAGCCCTGCCGCCACGCGCATTATCAGCATGGAGCAGACGCTGCTCAAACAGGGCTACGCCGAAGTGCAGACAGGACCGCAGTATTGGACGGAAACAACCCAGGCGTTTATTCACGGACAGGTCGCCATGGACATCGATTCGATCGGCGATTCTGGCGAGGTGGCCAGCGGTGTGGGGCATAGTTTTCAGTGGGGCACAGCCATGTTTCCGGCGGATGTCCTGCGCGCGGTGCCTCCAGGGGGAGGCGACGCCGTGATTCTTGCCGGTACGCCGGCGGCGCAGCAAACGGCGGCGTGGACATTTATCCAGTGGTGGACGGCCGCTGCGCAGACCATTCACTGGTCGGAAATGACGGGCTATGTGCCGGTGCAAAAGAGCGTGCTCAACGTTCCTTCCTATAAGGCGTATCTGCGTGCGCATCCGCAGTTTGCCACTGCGCTCGCGGAGTTGAAATTCCAGCACGCGGCGCCGCCTTCGCCGCAGTATCTGAGTATTTTACAGTATGTGCAGAATGCGTTGCAGGGCGT
Organism: Bacillota bacterium; assembly: GCA_021820825.1. Next base: position 396 of record JAKADD010000084.1, on the reverse strand, counting down.
TTTCGATCTGCGGCAGCCGGTGGCCAGCACGATGCAAAACGCTGAGAAACAGGCGAACAGTCAACTGAGCGGCAATTAAACGGACAGACGGTGCGGGGGCCTCGCCCACTGGTTTCCGTGGGCGGGGCCTCTCTCATGTCGTATCGAAATATGTGGCGTCAAAGTGTCTGACGAAGAGATGGCAGCCGTTTACTTGGAGCGAAACGAGTTTCCTGGCGAGTGGAATGACACAATTATTTTTTGACGGTTCCTAACCTTCATGTCTACACAGTCTACACAGTCCACACAGCACGGACAGATGCCATTTCCACTTTTTTGCCAAATGTCGAATGCGCCTGTTCCCGCAGATCTCGCAGGTTCCCATACTGAGGAAAATGGGTAAGAGCCAAGCGCCTA
>JAKADD010000083.1 GCA_021820825.1 Bacillota bacterium | reverse complement strand
GGTGAGATTTCGCTTCGCAAAACTCAGCCATGAAAGTCTATCCTGAGTATGTTAACATGGGGTAAGTGTAATCGTGTGTACGTGCCTATGTGCATTAAAATGGAAGGAACGGTGTCCGGGTGATTGCCCTGATCGGATTTACCGGAGCGGGCAAATCTTCGCTGGGGCGCGAGCTTTCGGCCTCCTATGGACTGCGCCTGCTGGATACTGATATTCTGATTGAACAGCGCCTCGGGATGTCTGTGCGTGATGTGTTTGTCTCCCATGGCGAAGGCTATTTTCGCGCGCTGGAAGAAAAAGAAATCCTTGCCGCATGCATCGGGGGCGTTGCGCATGGCGTACTTGTGACTGGCGGTGGAGCGGTGAAATCGGAGCGGGTGCGTGATACGCTCCGTGAGCGCTGTTTCGTCGTTCACGTCACTGCCAAACTCGATGTCATCGAGAAACGGCTGAGTTCCGATGCAACTCGTCCCCTGCTTGCCGGCGACAATCTGCGGCTCTCCCTGGAGTCGCTGTACCAGACAAGAGAGCCTCTGTATGCGTTCGCCCACGCTGCGGTGGAGTCCTCCAGCCTGTCCGCAGCTGCGAGTCAACTGATGGCAGAGTGGCTGGAGTGGCGCTGCGTCGCGGCAAGGCATCGAGTGGTGTAGAAACACGTCAGAGAGGGTGCTTTGTAGTGTGCGGGATTGTGGGACTGATGAACCGTCATGGTGGAGATTGTGAGAGGGTTGACGTATATGCCATGAATTCAGCCATCGTGCATCGCGGGCCTGATGACGACGGCTATGTGTTCGATGGTCCTGTGGGACTTGGTTTTCGGCGACTGTCCATCATAGATCTGGAAGGCGGTCATCAGCCGCTTGCCAACGAGGATGAATCAGTCTGGATCGTATTTAACGGCGAGATATACAACTATAGAGAATTGCGACAGGACCTGACTGTGCGCGGGCATGCATTCAAGACGGAGTCAGATACGGAAGTGATTGTCCACTTATACGAGGAGTACGGGGTCGACTGCGTCAAACAACTGCGCGGGATGTTTGCTTTTGCGATCTGGGATCGCAGGGAACAGCAACTGTTTTTGGCGCGGGACCCTTTTGGAATTAAACCGCTCTATTATTATTCTGGGTCGGACCAGATCGGGTTCGCTTCCGAGATCAAGAGTATTCTGCAGATACGCGGCGTTTCTCGGGAAGTCAGCCGGGAAGCGTTCTGGAACTACCTCACGTTTCAATACGTGCCTGAACCGATGACGATGTTTGAAGGCGTCCACAAGCTGCAACCGGCTCACTATGCCGTTATCCGCAACGGCGAACTGACAGAACGGCGTTATTATCAGTTGCAGTTCGAATCTGGCCGGGAATCGATGGAGTATTACATTCAGGGAACAATTGAGCGACTCCGCGATTCGGTGCGTGTGCATATGAACAGCGATGTTCCGCGGGGAGCGTTTCTCTCTTCCGGCGTCGATTCGAGCGCCATAGTCGCGCTTCTCAAGGAACTCGAAGAAGTACAGACGTTTACCGTTGGCTTTGAGGGAGCGGGAGGACTGAGCGAGATCGCGTATGCTCGCGAGACGGCAAAGCTGCTCGGAACCGTCCATCGGGACACGGTCATCAGTGCGGACGACTATTTGAAAGAATTGCCGCGACTCGTCTTTCATCAGGATGAACCGGTGGCCGATCCATCCGCCATCGCGTTGTACTTTGTTGCTGAATTGGCGAGTCAGTATGTGACAGTCGTACTGTCTGGGGAAGGCGCAGATGAGATCTTTGGCGGGTACACGATCTACAGGGAGCCGATCTCTCTGCGGATGTTTGATTTCATCCCCATGAGCATGCGCCAGAGCATGGGCGAAGTGGCGCGATTTTTTCCGGAGGGGATGAAAGGGCGCAGTTTTTTGATGCGCGGGTCCAAACCCGTGGAAAGCCGTTTTTTTGGCAACGCCTATCTATTTTCCGAAGCGGACAAGGCGGCCTTTGTGCGCATCGACCCGGTGCGGGAAGGCCTGAAGCGCCCTGCGGACGTTACGGGGCGCTTTTATCGCCAGGTTGCTTCTGCGGACGACGTCACCAAGATGCAGTTTATCGACTTGCATACGTGGCTTCCAGGTGACATTCTGATGAAAGCAGACAAGATGACCATGGCGAATAGCCTGGAATTGCGGGTGCCTTTTCTGGACAAGGAGGTATTTGAATTTGCTGCGCGCATCCCCGCAGAGTATCGATTGGCCAATGGCACTACGAAACACGTCTTGCGCGAAGGCGTACGGGGAATTTTGCCTAAGGAAGTCACAGAACGAAGAAAACTGGGTTTCCCCGTACCGACCAGGACATGGCTTCGCAAGGAACACTACCAATTTGTCCGGGATCTGATTGGGTCGAATCAACTGCCGGATTTGTTTGACCGTGACCTGATTTTGCAGATGCTTGAAGACCATCGCCTGGGGATCCGCGATAACGCGAGAAAAATCTGGGCGATAGTCATTTTCCTGTTATGGCACGAGACGTACATTGCGCAGTCGCGCGTATTTGTATCGAGAGAATCGGAGCATGTGGCGACTCGGCGTACGCGAATTCTCACGGAGGCAATGATATGAGTTTCGAACGTGTGGCGGGATTGTTGCCAAAGCTGGTCAAGAATCGCGGAGCGCGTTCCGCAGAGGAGTTGCGGTCTGTTCTGCCAGCGCTCGCAGAACTGTCTGTATCTGATGAAGCAGTGCTTCGTGCAGAACCACTGCTTCTGGATCTGATTGAGCAGGAACAGATCTGCGGCGCCTGTCGTGGATACGATCGTTGCGGCAAAATAGGCGACGCTCGCGGCATGTATCATCGCCTGGCTGCATATAACGGGGAATTGACTGTTGAGACAGGATACTGCCAACCCTATAAAGAGCATCTGGACGTACAGAGAGCGGCAAAATACGATTCTTATTCCCTGCGGACACAGTATGACCGGTTGCTGACGTTCGCGAATTTCCCGGAGCAGCAAAAGGTCCGCAAACCAAAACTGTACTCGGTTGCGTACGCGTTCGCCAATCACTTTGCGCCGGGAGACCAGATGAAGGGTCTGTACATTTTTGGGCCTGCAGGCGTCGGCAAGACTCATCTGCTGCACGCCATATTAAACCGGCTGGAGGAGCGGCGGGTTCCCTGTATGTTTGTTCGCGCTGATGCGCTGTTTGATCGATTGCGCAGCATGATCGGAGAAAACAGGGATATTGAACCGGTTCTTAATCTATTCTCCACCGTTTCCGTCCTTGCGATTGATGAGATTGGCCAGGAACGGCCGAATGAATTTACACTGGAAAAATTATTTCGGATTGTCAACCAACGCTTCGCCGCCAAACTGCCAATTTTATACGCCAGTAATTTTGCGCCGCCAGACCTGTATGGGCGCATGCATTCGGATATGCTGGCGTTTATCGATCCTCTGAAGAGTCGCATTATCGGTTCCAGTCGGGTCGCCTATCTGGACGGGGACGACTATCGCATAACTCATATGGAACTTCTGGACGATTAGCGTTTGTTGCCTGTATCATTGTTGCCATCTGGTGAGTTGAGTGAGGGGATAAGTTATGAACGGTGTCCCAATTTCGCGTTACATTTTGCGCACAATGGTATTCTCGGCCATTGGCGCAGCGGTTATCGGGTATATCCTGCTGTGGTCGCTGGGTCCGCTTTCGGCGGCGCAACTGTGGTCGCGGATGGGTTTTGTTGCAATTGCCGGCGCTGCGCTTGGCGCACTGATCGGCGCACTGAACTATCAGCGGTTTATTCGGCCCATGGCGACAATTATCGACTCCTTACTGCTCATTGCGCGAGGGGATCTGACGGTCAAGGTCAACCTGGATCGAGTCGGCCAACTGCAACCGATTGCCAATTCTGTAAATACGATGACGGCAGCGCTGCATGATGTGATGTCGCAGGTCGGTCTGACGTCCGACCGCATAGCGGGGTTGTCGGGAAGTCTTTCGAATCATGCCGGCCATACGTTTGCCTCCACAAATGAAGTGATCGCCTTGATGGGGGATGTCGCCAAGCACTCTGAACAACAGTTGTCCGAGGTTGCAGCGAATGCCCTGTCGCTGGATGAAGTGACGCACGGCATGCAGCGAGTCGCCCAGACAAGCGATGCTGTTGCGACGCTTTCGATGACGGCGGTTCAACAGGCGGAGGAGGGTCACGTCACAATTGAGCGAGCGCTCCGCCAATTGAAAGCCATTCAGGATTCTGTGCAGCGGCTGGGCGAAGGTGTGAAAAGTCTGGAGCAGCGATCGGAGCAGATTGGACAAATTACGGAAATTATGACGGATATTGCACGGCAAACGCATCTGCTGTCACTAAACGCAGCAATCGAAGCGGCTCGCGCCGGTGATTATGGACACGGGTTTGCCGTTGTCGCTTCCCAGATCAGGAAACTGGCAGGAGAGGCGCAGCAATCGGCACGCGAAATTGTAAAGCTGATCTCAGGCATGCAGGAGGAGTCAGCGCACTCAGCCCTTGCCTTGACGACCACTGTGCAAGAAGTGGCGGCAGGAATCACCATGGCTGCGGGCGCTGGTCAAGCGTTTGAAGCGATCGTCGAATCAGCCGGGAATGTGGCCTCCCGGATCAGGGAAGAAGCCCAGGCGGCAGAAGAGGTTTGCGCGGGTTCCCAGGAGGTGTCGGCGTCGTTGAGCCGTCTGGTGGACTTCTCGAAAGCGTTGTCGGAACGGGCCAGGCAGGTGTCGTGGGCGTCGGAAACGCAGGTGGACTTCGTTCAGCGTGTCGGCGCCGGCGCCGAGGAACTGCAGACCGTGTCGGAAGAACTGCAGTCCATCATTGGACAATTTACGACGGCTGGACAACCACACGGAACATTGGAACAGGGAACTCGTATGGATCGTGCGCCTCGTGCGTCTGTGCAGTAAGGACGGCGGACTTTATCACTGCTCCCCTAGGCTGACCGTTGCGCTTCTGTCTGACCCCAACCTCGCCGCAAGCCCCTGGCTTTAGCCGCTATGGGGAGTAGGTTCAGAGGGGTTCGACTGCGGTGACGCAGCCAGGTAGACGAGAGCCATCTGCAGCGGCCGAACTTCGACCTTGGGCTCTGTGCGCCACACGATTTCTGCTCTGCGCAGTTCATGTTCCGCTGTCTTCGACAGGATAAAGCGGGCGTCGTCTGACGCCGCGTGCGGAGCATTTGTCTCCCTTGTCTGTTCGCCTTGCAGGGAAGAGTAATAGGCGTCCAGACGGTCCAGTTCCAGTTTCAGTCGTTGCTTCGCCTCAATGGCCCAGTGATGATTGCGGGCTTCCACATCCAGGCGCACGCAGCGCAGCAACAAAGCGAAGATCTGATCCATGTCGATTGGCGTCGCAATCAGACGGGCTTTCTGCGGGCGTTCGTCCAGCAGCGAGCGGTCCAGCAGTCCGTTGATGATGTCGCGGTAGATTTGAAAGGTCTGCAAATCGATGGCGTACGACTCCAGAAAATCTTTTCTGCGATCAGATACGAACGATACCTTGACCACGAAGACCACATACGGGAAAAGCAGCGGAGCCGCCTCGTAGGCGACGGCGAAAGCGCCGCGGGTCTTGGCGCTGGCATAAAGTCTCAGCATCCGATAGCAGCCTGGAATCACGAGTTCCGGTTTTGACTGCGGCGGTGCGCCTGCGTCGTCGCTCTCCGCCGTAAATTTCAGATAAAGCACCGTGTTGGCGGGATTTTCGTTCATGGCTTCGACCCACATCCAGTAAAAGGGGCGGTCTGTCAATTCCTTGTCAACATCGCGCGGCAGCTCCACACAAAGCGCAGTGGGCGGCGCCGGTTTCTGGACGGCGCCCACTTGTCGGAAATAACGCTCACAGAAAGCAAAGAGTGACTGTTCAGCGGGCGTCATGGCAAGTCTCCTCATAATGCGCTGTGTTCGTCGTATTCGCTGTCTGCGTCGTGCTCGCTCCGCGAACTTGCACGCGCTTTGAGAGCGCAGACAGACGAGCCTTGACTTCCGAGTCGTCGCGACTCTCCATGAACGTGCGCATGAGATCGTCTTCAAACGCTTTCGCGCCAAGGATCACATCGAGTTCACCGATGATCAGTTCGAACATGTGGATCTTGTCCTGCAGCAGTGTGACCATGTACTCTTCGATCGTGCCTTCTGTTGAGAAATTGCGAATATGCACAGGACGTGTCTGACCCAAGCGATGGACCCTCCCTATGCGCTGTTCGATGCGCATGGGATTCCAGGGTAAATCGAAGTTGATGACTTGGTTGCAGAACTGCAGATTGATGCCTTCGCCGCCTGCCTCGGTTGCGACAAGCACCTGTGCGCGGTGCTCAAAGAGGTCTTTCATCCAGTCTTTTTTCCCCCGCCTGTATCCGCCGCGATAAATGACCGTCCTGATGTCTGACTGCTGCAGCATGTACAGCAGAAAGTCCTGTGTGGCGCGGTACTCCGTAAAAATGATGACCTTGTCGCCGATCTCTCTGACCAGTTCGATCACACGGTTCACTTTTGTATAATTGGGCACCGACTCAGCCCGGTGATGAAGCTCTCGCAAGCGCGCCAGTTCAGCGGTTGTGAGATGCTTGTCTTTCTGCATCGTTTCAAGGGTGCACATGGCGGCGTAGGAACTGCTGCAAATCTCTCGCTGCAGGGTGATCAGAGACAGAACGCTGCGCTGCCGTTCCTTGCGCCGCACATATTCGTCCCGGATAAATTCGGTGACGGCGTCGTACAGACCCTGTTCCTCAGGGGACAACGTCACCTGCAGCGCTTCGACAAAGCGTTCGGTGAATTCGACGCCGCCGTCGTGGCGTCGATTGCGGACCATCACTTCGCTAATGGCAGACCGCAGCGCGCGCGGGTCTTTTGGCACGCGCTTGGAACTGACATGCGCAGAACGAAACGCCGCCTGATTGCCGAGTTGACCAGGCCGCAGTAAATTAATCAGATTGTAGAGTTCGCGCATATCATTTTGAACGGGTGTGGCGGTAACCAATAACAGGTATTTTTTTCGCAGTTGATTGACAATCTGCCAATTGCGCGTTTTGCTGTTCTTCAATTTGTGCGCCTCATCGACAATCAACAGATCCCATTCCTGGTTCAGAACCTGTGTACGATGGGGTTCCCGTTTTGTTGTATCGATTGACGCCACCAAAATATCATACGTTGTCCATGACCATTCATTGCGCTGGGCAAATGCGGATATAGCGAATTTCTCATTCAGTTCACGCGTCCACTGCAGAACCAGAGACGCGGGTACGAGTATGAGCGCCTTTTTCACCAACCCGCGCAGGAGATACTCTTTTAGAATGAGACCCGCCTCAATCGTCTTGCCAAGTCCCACTTCGTCTGCGAGGAGGGCGCGTCCATGCAGTTCGCTGATCACCCGCCGGGCCGTCTTGACCTGGTGTTCAAACGGCACAAGCCCTGGCAAGACACCGAGACAGGTCAATTCATCAAAGGATTCCGATACGGACTGTCGATGCGCTTCGTAGGCGAGCGCGAACATGGACCATTTTCCAGCGGGCATATCCCCACGCTCGGCCAATAGGGTGCGCAACTCTGTGTGTTCGTGGTAGGTATACAAGGCACATTCACTCCCAAATTGGTTGCGCAGCAGCCGTCACGCGTTGTTCCGATGTCGTCCTCACGCAAGTCGTATCCAGACCCGCTTTTCATGCGTCAGACAGGATCTGCCGGATTGATTCGAATTTATATGATAGTATGCCCGTTTTCTGCGCTGGAAATCAGCGCATTCAGCAGGTATACTACAGACACAATGGCATATGCGGATGATAGTCGCGGGAGAGAACGGTGTAACTGAGCCGTCGCCGAAGGAGCAAACGGCAAGAGCGGTCTTGCATGTGAATCTCTCAGGTAGAAGTACCGCGATTGGACGCCTCTCTGGAGAGTGTGCAGTATGGCCACCCACGGGGAAACTTCGCTCAGGAGACCATGCGCGGAGGGAACTCTCAGGTAAAGGGACAGAGGAGATACCGGATGTGTTTTCGGTGTCTCCTTTTGTTTTTTGCGCAAATTCAAGACATGGATCAAGGAGGTAGACCATTGCTGAAACGCACACCTTTGTACGATGTGTACAGTCGCTACGGCGGCAAGACGATCGATTTCGGCGGCTGGGATCTGCCAGTTCAGTACACGGGCATATTGGCCGAACATGCGGCGGTGCGAACGCGCGCAGGTCTTTTTGACGTTTCGCACATGGGGGAATTTGACGTGTCCGGACCGCACGCGCTCTCTCTCCTGCAAAACCTCGCGACAAACGATGTCAGTCGTCTGGCAGACGGGCAGGCGCTTTACACCCCGCTTTGCAATGAGCGCGGCGGCGTCGTGGATGACGTGCTGATTTATCGCTATGCGGTTGATCATTATCTGGTGGTCGTCAATGCGGCCAATATCGACAAGGACTTCGAGTGGTTTACGCGCCACAGCAGGGGAGCGCAGATTATCAACCGCTCGCCGGAGATCGCTCAACTGGCGCTGCAGGGACCGCTCGCGCAGACCATCCTGATGCGCATTGCCGCTTCCGAGGTGCGCGAGATCCCTTACTATCACTTTCGTGAAGGTGTGGCGGTGGCGGGAATCCCCTGTCTTGTATCGCGGACAGGGTACACGGGTGAAGACGGGTTTGAGTTATACGCAGCGGCTGAGAACGCGGTCCAACTCTTTCACGCGCTGATGGAGGCGGGAGCGGACGCGGGCCTGTTGCCGGTTGGGCTGGGCGCGCGCGATACGCTGCGTCTGGAAGCGAGACTTCCGCTGTACGGTCACGAACTGACTGCTGACATTTCACCTCTGGAGGCTGGACTGGGTCCTTTCGTGAAACTCGACAAACCGGACTTTATCGGCAAGTCCGCGTTGACGGCGCAGAAGCAGCAGGGCGTACCGCGGAAACTGAGCGGTTTTGTCCTGGAAGACCGGGGAATCGCGCGAGCGGGGCATCCGGTGTATATCGCTGGCCGGGAAG
>JAKADD010000082.1 GCA_021820825.1 Bacillota bacterium | reverse complement strand
CTCCCTGCGTCAACACGGCATTGTAGATCAGATTTGGCTGCAGCACCGACTGCACAACCTGCCCAATAATAAGACGGGTGGGCGCATCCACCGGAAGGGTGACGAGCTGCTGATCAACGATCAGCGCAGCGTGGCGCATGTCGCTGGCGGAAAAGTTCGCCTGCAGCAATTGCTGCACGATGCGCACTGCCGCGCTGTCCACGACAACCAGTTGATTGGCCTTCTGGGTGAGCAGTTCGCCCAGCACTGCGTTTGACAGGTGCTTTGGCGCGATCGCGCGCAGTTCAGCCAACCGCTCGGGCGGTGTCAGTCCACGGTCCGCGCGCACGCTGTCCACCGTGTTGAAGAGCTTGTCAAGCGCACCCAGCGCCTGCTGTTCCGTTGCGGGATTGATATTGAACTGCGGCGGCACCAGAGCGGCTGCCGCCATGCGCGCAACAGCGGTGGCATGCGTGTCCACGGCGTCGATCGGAGCCCTGATCAGCACCTGGCTGACCTGCCCCACAGCCAGATTATAGCGTATGGGCAGGACCGTTCCGACAAGGATAAAGAACAGGCCGAAGGTCAGAACAGCATAGACGCTCCAACGAAAACGCGCGCCTGTCCGCAAGTTGTAGTTTTTCGCCAGGGCGGCGAGCGGCATCCTATGCTTCTTACCGCTTTTCATCAACGCTCGACCTCATCCTCTGCGTAGGCATGAATAATTTTCTGCACCAACCGGTGCCGAATTACATCAGCCTCCTCCAGAAACACGAAGGCAATCTCCTCGATGTCAGTCAGGATGCGCATCGCTTCACGCAACCCCGATCGTTTGCCGCGCGGCAAATCAATCTGGGTAATGTCGCCTGTGATCACCATTTTGGAACCAATGCCAAGGCGCGTCAAAAACATCTTCATCTGCTCTGGCGTCGTGTTTTGCGCCTCGTCCAGAATGACAAAGGCGTCCTCCAAAGTGCGTCCGCGCATATAGGCGAGCGGCGCTACTTCAACCAGCCCGCGCTCCATCGACCGCGCCAGTTGTTCCGGACCCATCACATCATGGAGGGCATCGTACAGCGGACGCAGATACGGATCGACCTTTTCCTGCAGATCACCCGGCAAAAAACCGAGATTCTCGCCCGCCTCTACAGCGGGCCTGGTCAGAACAATGCGCTTGCTGTCGCCCTTTTTTAGAAACAGATAGGCCAGCACGACCGCCAGATAGGTTTTCCCTGTGCCTGCGGGCCCCACGCTGAATACGATGTCAGACCTGCGGATGGCGTCCACATAGTTGCGTTGACCAAGCGTCTTGACTTTGATCGCCTTGCCCTTAAAACTGACGGCCAGATCCTCCAGAAACAGATCAAGCATCTGACTCAGGTTTCCCTGCTTTTGCAATTCAATCGCGTACCGCACATCACGTTCAGAAAGCAGATGGCCCCTTCGCGTCAGTTGTGTCAGGACGTCGATCAGCGTTTCTGCCAGTTCGATCTCTCTGTCATCACCCTGCAGAGTCACCTCATTGCCGCGATTGATGACCCGACAGTCAAACGTTTCATCCAATATGCGAATAAACGCGTCGCGCGGACCAAAGATCGCGCGCGCCTCATCGTTGTCGCGCAATACAAGTTTGCGCGAAGTCGCGCTTCCTTCAGCCAATAGCGCTCCCATCTCCTCCGTACACCATGCGCAGAGCCGGAACCTGATTCCTTACCGTTTGGCCGACTGCGGCGCAATCGGTTGGGGAGTGCCAATATCTTGCAGCACTTCAGTCCAAACCGTCATATATAGATTACCATGCTCGACTTTGCGCTGCAAAACGTTTTGCCGCAGAACTTCCGTTTTGCTCGGAAGTCCGGCAAGGACATCCTTGGCCGCAAAGCGCAACCCCTGGTCCGTCAACGCATTTTGCGTCCACACAGTTTTATGCGGTTGTGCTTCATATACGGTTTCAACGCGCCAGACAAACGGGAGTTTGACGCCGCTCAGGATGACCTGCGTATCACGGCTCTGCACCTCTATGTGCTTATAGGGTGGATGGGAAAATCCCCACACCTGAATCGGAAATCCAGCAATCACCAGATAGTCATGCTGCACATGAGCGCCGATCAGGGTATCCACCACAGTGTGCAATGGCAGCGTCAGATCCGTTCTATACCACACAATCGCCCTGACCTGTCCGTCGGCATGCACGGTTTTCCCGTCTTCCAGAGCGCCGGAGACAAGCACCGTTCCCTGCGGCACAAACTGGCCGGATTTCACGAGCACCTGCCCATGGTCCGCCAACACATTGGCAATCACGCCCGGAACGGCGGCCACAATATTTTGTGGATTCGTATGCACTGGCGGCGCGAGGGGAGTGCGCGGAATCACCCGCACATAGACTGCAGTGCCAGAAATACGCACGCCAACCCAGGAGATGTCGGGCAATGCGTCAAGCAGGGCCATCTGCACAGAGTCCTGATCCAGAACTTTGTAAAGAATGCCGCCTGGATAGATGTGCAGTTTTTCCAGTGCTGCCATCACGGCTTCCGGCTGATCGGTGCCCTGGATCTCTACATGCCAGATAAAGCTGGACAACACATAGAGCGCGACCACAAAAAAGACGGCGCCTGAAAGAAACACTTTTCTCCTGGCCGCCCGCCACAATACAAAGGGCAAGCCAAATCTGTCGAAGAAGCGCAACTTCGCCGACGCGTTCCGGGCTGCCGCTATCAGTTCCGCAGTATGACGCAAACTCAGCGTCAGATCATACCCCTGGGCATCCGCAGCATGGGCATCCGCACCCTGGACATCTGCTGAGTGGACGTTGTAAAGCGGCACTTCGCGAGCCATCAGGGTGGACAGCACTCTCCTGTGCGGATCGCCAATGATCCGCGCGCGGACCGTCCCGCCGAGGAAATCTGATATCCGAACCGCCATAGGAGTTCCCCCGATCATGCGGGTCTAAATTCGACGCCAATAATGTTCCCTTCGATCACGATCTGCTCCGGAACGATCACCTTAAGCACCAGACCCTCGCCGCGAATCGCCAGTTCACCCTTGACAAGGGCGATTCGAACAGCCGTTCCTTCGAACGTTACAATGCTTCTGTAGTTGTCAATCACGATCTGGAGATTCCCAATCATCGTTATCCGCGGCACATGTTCGAGGGTGTCCTTGGGAATCTCCAGCAGTTCGGCGGCCAACCGCTCGGTTCTCTCCCGCCACTGACGTTTCATGGACATCCCTCCTCGACTGACGTTTATGCGTTCGCCGCTCAAGATAGTACGGGCTGCAGGCATAGGAAAACGACTGCCGGAAACCTCGGCAGTCGTTTTTATCCCGAAAAATCGCCGCAGGCGAATTTTCTTCCCGGTTGTTAGTAGCGCGCAAGCGCCATGAATGTCAATCCCGAAAAATCGCCGCAGGCGAATTTTCTTCCCGGTTGCTAGTGGCGCGCAAGCGCCATGAATGTCAATCCCGAAACATTGATTGTCTCTGCCCGCCGGGATCGTATGCACAAGTTACAGATGAGACAAGTGTTCCTGGACGATCCTGTTGACCGTTTTGCCTTCCGCCCGCACGCCAACGCGGTTCATGACAGCAGACATCACCTTGCCCATGTCAGCGCGCGACGACGCTCCCACTTCAGTCACAATCCCGCTGACGATGACGCGAATCTCCTCTTCTGATAGAGACGCGGGTAGATACGTATATAATACCGCAAGTTCAGCCCGCAGCGCCGCTGTAAAATCCGCTCGGTCCATGCCTTGCACGGTGTCCAGAGCGTCTTGCCGCAGCTTGACTTCCTTGCGCAGTACGGCTGTTGCCTCGTCATCCGAGAGTGGGCGATGTACTTCAATCTCGCGATATTTCATGGCAGACTTAACCATCCGCAATACGGACAGGCGCGTCTTGTCTCTGTCCCTCATAGCCTGTTTCAAGTCTTCAGATAGGCGATCGGCTAAGCTCACGAGCCTTTTCGCCCCCTTGTCGCGCAAGTTGAGAAACCTACCCCATTCATGGCGGTGACTAAAATTTTTTCTTCTTGTTGCGGGCGGCGGCCTCAGATTTTTTCTTGCGGGCCACGCTCGGTTTATCATACTGCTTCCGTTTCTTGACTTCGGCGAGGATGCCGTCCTTTGCAGTAGCACGTTTAAACCTGCGCAACGCGCTATCCAATGATTCGTTCTTCCGGATCTTGATTTCGGACATAAAGCTTTCCCTCCCTCCACCGAACTCTAGGCATTGCTCAAGGGCAAAGCGATATATGCATCACCGCAGATTATATTCTAACGGCGCAAACACTGTCAACTTGAGAACTTCTGTTTCATCCAGCGATATGTTCGGGACAGGCCGTCCGCAAGAGCGATCTGGGCGCGAAATCCCAGTGCGCTCTCTGCCCACTGCGGGCTGAGTACACTCCGTCTGATATCTCCCGGCCGCTCGGCTTCGCGCAGGACAGGAACGGCAACATGGGCAACCTCCGCCAATGCGGCAATCAACTCAGCGTTGCTTGTCTCGACGCCCGTGCTGATGTGACAGCGGATACTGCCTTCGCTGGCAGCGGCGAGCAGATTGGCGCGCGCGACATCTTCCACATAAATGTAGTCGCGCGTGTGCTGACCGTCGCCAAACAGAGTGAGCGGCGCCTCTCTGGCATACTTGTCGGCAAATATCGCCACCACGCCGCCCTCGCCTGTGAGCCCCTGTCGGGGACCATACACGTTGGCGTAGCGCAAGGCCGCATACTGCAATCCATGCAGCAGGCGATACACTTCCAGATACGTCTCACCGGCCGCCTTCGCCGCTCCGTAGGGAGACAGCGGCGCAGGCGGCGTGCTTTCCTCAATCGGCATCGCAACCTGCGGATCTCCGTAAATCGCCGCCGACGACGAATACACCACCTTGCGGGAGCCGCCGCGGCGCGCGCCTTCCAGAACATGCAGCAGCCCCAAAAGCGTGGTGCGCGCATCCTCCACAGGATCCGCCACGGAAGCGGGAACCGAAGCTTTGGCCGCGAGATGAAAGACGATCTCGGGCGCAAACGCTGCGATGAGATCCTCCGCCTCCCTGGACGCCACATCGAGCAGATGCACTGTCGCTCCAGAGGGCGCCGACCATTCTTTGGCCGGCGGGCTAATGTCTATGACTCCCACACTGTAGCCCTGCCCACAGAGCATGTCCACGATGTGCGATCCAATAAATCCGGTTCCACCAGTTACAATTGCACGCATCGCCAGTTCCCCCAAGTTGCGCAGATATTGTCGTTCTCTCGCCAGGCGCAGATCACTGCACGTTCCACACAATCTATTATACAGGCAAACGCAAATCCCGCCTGGGCAAGCTGCCGCGGATGAAGCGTCACGTCACGGGCGATGCTGACTCTCCAGTTGGACGAGTTGTTCCCACACCTGGCCCAGCACGCCAATCCCCCGTTCCTCAAGCAGTCCGATCTGCTGCTGCCAGACGGCCGCCGTCATCCATGCGTCGCCAAGAGCAGTATGCCGGAACACGCGGTCAACGCCATACAGTTCGAGCAGGATGTCAAGACTCGGATATTGTTTAAAATTATGCAGAATCATTGCAATTTTTCCGGTATCAAGAACTGGACCGGGCAATTCGACTGTCCACAACTTGCGCAGGGCGGCGTTTAGAAAGCGCAGGTCATGTCCGGCATGGTGCATAACCAGTATACCATCGCCGATGTGCCGCAGAAATTCCCCCAGAACATCAGGCAGGGGCGGCGCTCCCTGCAGGGTGTCCGCAGTAATTCCGGTGAGACTGGACACCACTTCCGGGATGATCCGCGACTGGTCCAGCGCGATAAACGACTGGAATTCAGATCCAGAGCGAAAGTCCGCACCCGAACAGACGACTGCGGCCACAGACAAAAGCACATCCTCGTCGGCGGAAAATCCTGTTGTCTCCGTGTCGACAACAGCATAGGAGGCGCTGCCAAGCGATTTTTCATAGAGGCCTTCCTGACGCAGTTCATTCATGAGACTGCGCAGTTCTGCCTGCGCCTGCGGCGACTGTTCATAGTTCAGCGCCCCCACCTGATTGGCGGACGCTCCCGCAAACAGTTGGCGCCACACGCGAATTCGCTCAAAGCCCATCGTCGGTCACCTCCCGCGCGTAAAGCGCCTGCTCGACATGTGCTGCAACTGCCGGACGGTCCTGACCGCATTCTGCAGTCGCCTGCGCTCCGGCTCGCGCAGATCGGCGAGCGGGAGTTCGTCGTCGAGTTCTTTGCCCGACTGACTCTGCCGGATGTGATGACGCAGGCGCAATTCGAGCGCGATCGCAAGCGCGTTCCGCGCTTCAGCACTCAGGCGGGGATTCCATATCTGCGCAGTTTCCAGTTCACCGATGCGCATAAAGGTCGAAAGCTGCTCCGAACCGATGCTGTGAGCCCACAGTCTGACAATGTTTACAAGCGGGGTGTACAATCCATCCTTCAACGAAAAAACGGGCTTGCGGGCAGCTCCCAGATCGGCAAAGTGTGCGGAGAACGGGAACGCCAGGCGATCGGCTGAGACCTGATCGGCAATTTTCCAGCGGATGAAGGACGAGTGTTGCACATGGTTGACCGCCATGACGCGCATCTGTTTTGCCACTATGCCATCGCCTGCGATCGGCATGGCGTCAGAGGCGATCAGCAGGTAGCGGATGTTGCTCCAGTCAGGATGCTCTCCATAGGCGTCCAGGCGCGCAATCCACTGCGCGACGGTGCCGCGCCAGCGCGGATTGCTGGCCATCACATTGCCGGAACACAGCGGATACCCCACTTCGCTGAGCATGGCGGCCGTCAGTTCCCCCACAGCGCGCCCATACGCCGACAACTCGTCTGCATCAGGATGTTCTTGCGAGGGGATTAAAATGAGTGCGTGATCCTGATCCGATTTGATCGCCTGTTCATCACGGGCCCCGCTGCCCAGCAACAGAAACAGGCACGCAGCGCGATAATCAGGCCAGCCCTCATCCTGCAGCCGCAGCGCGGCGAGTTCAAAAACCTGGCGGTGCATGGCGCGATGATAGTGTCCAAGGTCAGCAAACACTGCGGCCACAGGCGCCTTGCGCAGCTGTTGGTCCGCATAATCAGACAGTTGTGAATGCCATTGCCGCAGGTCGGAAAGCGACGTCTCCTGGGGTTCGCGCCGCAAAATTTTTGCCACGACGCCCATCAAATGTTCCGAATACTCCGTGGACATTAGTCTATCCCCTGTCCGATGCACCCACATACACTGTAGCAGAACCTTTTGAAATGGGGTGGGAGGCATGAAAGTAAATACGATCCTCAAAGCGGGAACACTCGCCTTTGACATCTTCAACCATCAGTCGACCCAAGCGCTCGGCGGGTTGGTGAGAAACGGCATCAAGCGCCGCAGCAGCACGCTTGGCGCTCCACACGCAGGCGGCCAATCCGCCGCCGCGACACAGGCAGGCGCTGCCGAGCCGCAGACCGAGCCTTCCTTTCTGGATCGCCTGTTCACGCCGCCAGCCATGCCGCGGCAGAGGATGCCCCAGCGTCCTCCCGGCCAGCAGCGGGGAGGGTTTCCGTACGCTCCCCACGGCGCCAGGTCGCAAGGACCCCATGGCGGCCCTTACGCGCATCCGCAGTTCATTCCTGCGCAAACCCCGCCGTCTCAGCATATCAAGAAGGCGCTCCAGTATGTCACGCCGGAAAATATGCAAAAAGCCATGCAGTGGCACGGCATCATCAAGAGCTTCATCAGCAAAGACTAGACCAGCAGACTGCCGTCCTCCACGCACAGGAAGCGTTGCCGAACTGGTGGCCTGGTCAAGACGACGGCCAGGCGCTGGAGTTTGTCGGGAACCGTCTGCAGACGATGCACAGGCGCCCTGTCCTGTTTACGGTTCCCTGCGCTCACTCCCTGGAGTGGACGGCTGCTCTGCAGAGGTCGTTACCGTGAAAGCCGTCAGCCATTTCTTGCGATAGAGGAATCCCACTGCAAGCAGCAGTACAAGCGGGATGATTCCCCATAACAACCAGGGGGCCATGCCATTGCTGACTCCGATAAAAGCCGCCCCCATGACGAGATCGAAGGGAATAATCCCGACGGCCGTCGTCCACACAAACGGCCACAGCCTGATGTCCAGCAGCCCCGCTACGTAATTCAGCGCATGATACGGCACCAGCGGTACGAAACGCAGCGCAAGCAGTCCCATTGTTCCCCGTTCGCCAACCCAGGAGTTGACCTGACTCTGCCGTTCTTCAGAGAGCAGTCTCTTTACAAACGGCTGCCCCACCCAGCGTGTCAGGTACATGGCCCAGACTGCGCCTATCACCGCGCCGACCCACGAGTAGAAGAGGCCCCAGCCCACACCGTAAACCATCATATTTGCGACGATCAAAAATTCAGACGGCACAGGCAGAACGCAGAACACAGCCATCAACAGGATCGCAACGACAACGCCGTTGACGCCCGCCCCCTGAATCATCACAATCGCGTGGTGAATTGAAAGGGAATGACGGTAGTGAAAGTAGAACCAGACGACAGCGGCCAATAACAGCATGCCAATGAAAACAGGAACAGGTTTAAGTTCAAACGGGCGATCCCGGTCATGTCGCAGACTCTCTTTTATTGCGCCACACCTCCGCCTTCACCCGAATGAATACGCGTTTTTACTCTATCACAGGAGACAGTCTATAACCAGCATTCTGAACTCCTGGCAGTTCGCCGAGTCCAACCGAGCGCCGCAATGACAACGCCGGTTACAGGTTTTTGCGATTCCTCGCCGCGACCTCGCGCGTTTCTTCACGATACAGCCGCACAGCCTTGGAAGTGAACAAGATGCCGTCCAGATGATCGATTTCGTGCTGGATACAGCGTGCGCGAAAATCTGTTTCCACGAACTCAATCACGTTGCCTTCTCGATTCCACATTTGCACGCGAATCCACTTATACCGAAGTGTGTCTCCATAAAGGCCGGGTATGGACAGGCAGCCGTCGGGGCCAATCTCCTCGTCGCGACCCTCCAGAATCACGGGATTGATCAAATCGAGACGCCCT
>JAKADD010000081.1 GCA_021820825.1 Bacillota bacterium | reverse complement strand
CGGCGCTTCTTCTGCTGGCCTTATACATCGCGGCGGCAGCGGCCCATGAACTGTGGGTTCACAGCGGAGCTGACACCAGTGTATTGGGGATTGCGCTTTCGGTCGCCTCCGGGCTGCTCATGCCTGTGGTGGCTCGGGCGAAGAAGCGAATTGGCAGTGAAATCGGAAGTAAGGCACTACGGGCCGATGGCTCATGCAGTATGGTGTGCGCCTATATGGCGTGGACAGTACTTGCGGGTGTCACACTGACTGCCTTGTTCGGCTGGTGGTGGGTGGACGGCGTCTCCGCCTTGGCCCTGTTGTACTTCGTGGTTAAAGAAGGCTGGGAAGCCATTCAGGCGGCTCGCGGCGTTGCCGATACCTGAAGCTGTCATGAAAATGCGCCTCGGTGAGGTGCAGCAAATACAGTGAGTGCTTGTCAGGATAGGGGGGAGAAGCTATATGCTAACTGTTTTTGGAGCAACGGTTGTCACTTTGATGATGATTTTCTATGCCCTGGAATCGCGATCGAGATGGTTTACATTTGCGTTTGCGATATCCTGTTTGGGGTCGGCAACGTATGGATGGCTTGCTGGAACATGGCCATTTGGAGCAGTGGAAACCGTGTGGGCTCTTGTAGCCTTCCGTAAGTGGCATGCCTTGGGCGTAAAATAACAAACGGATGCGATGGACCGATCAGAAAGAAGACTTGTCGATTGAGCTAATCGGCGTCGAAGCGCCGCGACTGATCTTCTGAGGAATGGGAGCGTTCTCCACAGTATGGACACAGCCGCCACGATGGTTCGAGTTTGCGCCCGCAAGCCTGGCACCGCGAAACCTCTCTTGCACTCTGAGTCATGAGACGGTATGCAGTCGTTCCCAGAACAACGACGAGGAGCATCAGCACGATGAGAAACAGGGTCATCGCCAAAGGCATCGAGAACATCATCCATCCCATCGGGCCTCTGTTCCATGCACTGCCCACTGTAATCAGGCACAGCAAACCAAGAAATACAAGACCACCCGCCATAATCCATCCGCTTCGTCGCATCGCCTTCACCCCCTAATCTACGCTGTATATCCGGGTTAAACTTTTATGATCCTTATTACCGAGACTCAGTCGCGTTTTTCGGAATGACGATGATCATCGTCGTGCCTACACCTTCCTCGCTGTCTGCTTCGACAGTGCCGCCGTGCAACTCAGCGATGCGTTTCACCATGGCCAACCCCAGTCCCGTTCCACCCTGCTGGCGGGAGCGGGATTTGTCCACCCGATAGAGACGCTCCCATACAAAGGGCAAGTCCGCCTGCGGGATCCCCGCGCCAGTATCGCGAACGGCCATCTGGATCGAGTCGTCTTTGCCCCGAATGACGATTCCCACCTGCCCTGGCGCCGACGTGTACCGAAACGCGTTGTCGAGAAGGTTAAATAACACTTGCTCCATGCGAGCGACATCGACATCCGCCGTCAAGTCAGGCGATGACGACACACTCAGCACGATGCCCTTTTCCTCCATCTTAGGCCGCATGCGCTGTGCGACGCGGGTCGCCAGTTCTCCGATATCAGCGGTTTCCCTGGTGATGTGCAGGATCCCTTCATCCGCCTGCGCCAAGGTAAACAAATCCTCGATCAGGCGCAGGACGCGGTCCGTCTCATCGCGGATGAGTCGCAGATACTCCTGTTCCTCATTCTCTGTTTTCGCAAGTCCGTCGGCGACAACCTGACTGTATCCCCGTACATACGTGAGCGGCGTCCGCAGTTCATGAGCCACGTCAGCCAAAAATTCTTTCCGTGAAGCATCCAGTCGTTGCAACCGTCTGGCCAGTTCGTTGATGGCCTCTCCCAGCCGCGCCACTTCATCGTCGCCCCGCGCAGGCACACGCGCATCAAGATGGCCCTGCCCGATCTCGTGTGTGACATGGATCATCCGAACAAGCGGCTGAGCCAACCGCTGTGACAGGAACACGGTCAGTCCAGTCGCCAGAAGAATTGCGCCAACCGCCGACAGAATGAGCAGCAACTCGACCCGCCCCGATGTGACCTGTCCCGCGCCGCCGGACACCAGCACATGACTGATCAACTGATGCAACGACAAGTAGAGAGCCAGGAGATCCACCGCAATCAGTCCGAGGATGGACAGACCAATTTTAATGGCGATGCTCCTGCGAATCATGCCGACACCTCAAACTTGTACCCGACTCCCCAAACAGTCGCGATCGGATCACTCTCGATTCCGGCTGACCGCAACTTCTCCCGCATGTTCTTGATGTGTGTGTCGACTGTGCGACTGTCGCCCTCGTATTCCGCACCCCATACCAGATCAAGCAACTGTTCACGGGCAAATGTGCGCCCTGGCCGCTTGACGAACAGCACCAGGATCTCAAACTCCTTGGGTGTCAGGTTAACGACATTGCTACCCACAAAAGCCTGCCGATTCTCGATATCCACCCGCAGTGGCAGTCCGGGAATGTCGTACACCGGTTCGTCATTGCGATACGCGCGCCGCAATAGACTCTCGACACGCGCGGCCAGTTCCCGTCCGTCAAACGGTTTGACCAGATAGTCATCCGCGCCCGCCTTGAGACCTGCAACCTTGTGTTCCACCGCATCCCTCGCCGTCAATATAAGGATCGGGATATCCCGGTTCTGTTTGCGGATTCGGCGGCACGTCTCGATCCCATCCATCCCAGGCATCATGACATCAAGCACAACCAGATGATACAATCCTCCATCCAGTTCTCTCAGGCAGGACAGTCCATCTCCCGCCTCGGCCACTTCATATCCCGCTTCATTGAGATAAATCCGGATCAGTCGACGCATGGGAGCCTCGTCATCAACCACCAGGATACGCCGTTGCATCCAGTGCACCTCCCTTGAAAAGCCACGTCCGCGCGTCCGTGGTCGCGAAACGTGGCTTTGCGCCGTCTTCTACGAATCCGCCTGTAGTTCCCTTACCACAAGAGCGTCAGTCAGACTGTCACGTGACACGCAACGTTCCGTGCATGCCCTGTTGTGCATGCCCTGGCACCGGACAGAGATAATAATACGTTCCCGCGCGCAGATTGAGCAAGCCCGATGTCGTGTCATATTGCGCTGACGGCAGCGCCTTCGTTGTCCGCGGAGGAAGCGGCATCAGGAGAAAATCAGTATTGATGGCCATCATGGACATGAACGGGTAGGGCGGAGGCGTTGTGGTAACCTCAAACCCATGCATGTAGCCCCAGTCTGTATTGACGAGTGTCACACGAACCTGTGCCTTGGACGACACCACAACCGTGGGGTTGACCAGTCCGTCGATCTCCCACGTCATATTGGGTTTCCCGTGCGGCGAAGCGAGCGCGACGAGCGTCACACTTTGGTTTTTATACGTAACGGTGTTCGTTTTGCGATTGATGACCGCACCCGCTTCACCCTGCCGAACAAGTTGACTCAGTTGCGCATTATTGACCAGAGAGCGGTTGGCGCCCCGAGCGCCGTAGCCGCCCATCATGCCGTACCCGCCGCTACCATTCGCGCCCGAACCGTAGCCTCCCATCATGCCGTAACCGCCGCCGCCGTTCGCGCCCGAGCCGTAGCCTCCCATCATGCCGTAACCGCCGCCGCCATTCACACCGGAACCGGCGCTCCCCACATTGGATGAGGCTTGGCCCGTCACGGTAGACCAATTGGTTGCATATTGTCCATGGCGCTCAGTGGTGGCTGCAAATACCGAGCCTCCCGCAATCAATACAGACGTAGCGACAATCGATGGTACGATCCAATGTTTCAGTTTCATAATATACCCTCCCTTTCATGTAGCCATCGTACCGTGGATGTGTGAAGAAAGTATGGGGGCAAGATTGGTGACTGCGTGTCGCGAGACGTAAAGCAGATACCCTCTTGCCAGCAGGCGCAGATCAACCGTACCCCTGACTTTCTATAGATACAGATTAGAGTGCCACATCTTGCGAAAGGGTTCGATGGTCATCTGCACATCCGGGTTCATTTGATTCATGATGCTACGCAGCCGCACTTCATCGACATCCGGGCCAAATTGACTCGCATGTGCGCTCGCCGCGTATAGTTTGCGTTCGAAGACGTCGGTGATATCCACATAATAATTCGGCTCGTCACAATGAAACAGGTATAACTCTTGGCTCCGGTGGCATTTAATGTCGTCCGTGATCTGTCCGTTATAGTACCAACAATTGGCGCCCAAATGAGCCGCCTCAATCATCGCAAAGCCAATCTCACGGTGATCCGAGTGAATCTCATAGCGCTTCCACGGATCAAATGTCAGCACAACATGGGGCCGAATCGAGCGAACCAGACGAAACAGCGTTTCCTTTAGATCTTCGGCATACTGCAACTCGCCATCCCGATACCCAAGTTGAACCACTTCTTTCACGCCAAGCCGTTGTGCCGACATGTCCATCTCTTGACGTCTTGCTGCGGCAATGGACTCCGCGGTTAGCGTCGGATCGTGGCTCCCTTTTTCGCCCTGTGTTCCCACCACCACTGTCAGCTCATTTCCCGCATCGGCTAGCCGCAAGAGGGCGCCCGAACAAAAAACTTCGTCGTCTGGGTGAGCGATACAGACGACGATACGCTTTTCCTGCATGGTACTATTCCTCCTCAATTCAATTCCGACCTGTTCCGCCCCGGCTCGCATCGCAGATAGGATGCTGCCGAAGGAATCCTGGTCGTGCGAGGCGGAAGCGGAATCAAAAGGAAATCATTTTAAATGCCTGTCCACGTCGGATTCACAGGCCTGTCAGTTTCACAAATCCGAGTGCTTTGTCACCCTTGTAACAATTACTTCAATACGGGCGTAATTGGGGTTATCGATGGTACGCAGATCCCCCACTCATGCCGCCGCTCCCGACTGTACCGCCAAACGCACCCGTCATGCCGTTGGCGCCGTTTACACCCTGAGCGGAACCGACGCTCCTCATCCTGCTATAACCACCGCCGCCATTCACACCGGAACCGGCGCTCCTCATCCTGCTATAACCACCGCCGCCATTCACACCGGAACCGGCGCTCCTCATCCTGCCATAACCACCGCCGCCACTCACACCGGAACCGGCGCTCCTCATCCTGCCGTAACCATCGCCGCCATTCACACTGGAACCGACGCTCCTCACATTTGATGAGGCTTGGCCCGTCACGGTAGACCAATTATCGGCATATTGTCCACGGCGCGCAGCAGTGGCCGCAAACACCGAGCCGCCCGCAATCAAAACAGATGTAGCGACAATCAATGGTACCATCCAACGTTTCAGTTTCACGATATACCCTCCCCTGTATCACGCATGTCATCGTATCGTGGATGTGTGAAGAAAGTATGGAGAGCAAGCACTTGCCGGTCATCAACACGGGAACTGCGTGGCCACGATTCTGAAACGCAGCCCACACAGTCCATCACGCCATGCTCACATAAAAAATAGGCCATGGAAACCATAGCCGTCTGCCCGGCCCGATCACCGTCTATCTGGCTTCATCAATGATCTTTTTCATACGGGCATCACCATTGTGTGCCAATGCCTCTTGCGCAGGATCATCGATGACCGTTCATTAAAACACGGAGTTTTGGCATTCCACTGTGTGTCTGTCCGTCCATGTCGCAGACAACGTAAGGGTGGTTTCCGCTCAGTCTGCGCAGTAATGACGCGAACCCGTCCTGTCAAACGAAGACCGCGCAACAAATCGCCCCGCTTTGCCAGCTTCGCCATAATCCCAGACAAACACATGCCCAGACGGAACCGAATGTCCGACGACCCGAATGGGTCTGTGAACCACTTGATACACGGGCTGAAAAGGGCAACAATGCCAATACCCGTTTTCGCTGATATCTCCCTGGTGAAGCAGTCGCGCTACAGTATGTTCATATTCCCGTTCTCCATCCGTTATCCGGTGCACGCTCCAGAACTCAGCGAGATCCCTTTCTGCCGCCTCCCACTCCCCAGAGCGGCGAATCTGCAACTGTGCCGCTTGCGATGTGATCTTCCAGACATCCGTAGAATCGAGTCGCGTCCTCACCGCACTTTTGCTCGTTGGATTTTTGTTTGTTGCAAAAGGTCGCAATGTCGACGAGTCTTCCATCGCCTGGACGACTACCAGACACTCCGCCAGCACCTCCCAGTACTTCTGCTCTGCCTCTTCGTGCGTTTTTATCGACACATGTTGTCCACCCATAATAGAACCCACCATCGCATCGGCCACCCGGCGATGAACCCCTGCCTTCTCATTGAGAAGGAGCGCTTCCCTGTTCACGTCTGGCTGCAGACGAGCACGCTCCAACCCTTCCTGAAGCAGATCCTCCATTGCGGCAGCCGCCCGCCGCATACCCGCCAGATGCTGAACTGGGCACACCCCATGCGCTTCGACCCTTTTACCCAAACGGACCGGGAGAACCATTTTGGCGCTTCCCGCAAACATCGCCTCCTGACGGGCGCCAATCAACAACTCCGGGATACGCTCATACCATGATTCCGCGAGTTCGTGCGTGATCACGGGAACAGGCGCGATGGCGGCTCCAACACTTGAAAACGCGTCGAACAGCAGGGCGTCCGCCATCACCTGAAAGCCTTTGGCCGCACGCAAAAGAGCCAATGCGCGCGGCGCCCCGCAGTCGGCCAGTTCCACTTCCACTCCATATACTTCTTCACCAATTCTGCGAAATGCCGCAAGATGCTCAGGTGGGCAAGTATGCAATCCAGACAGCACATCTCTTATCCTGTTGAACAATTCCATCTCAGCACCCTCCCACAGCGCGTTCACAAGCAACAGACCACCTGCCGGAATGGCGCAGTGTGGTTATGGGCGACATCCCTGTCGACTTGGTGTTCTCTGCGCGTACCACAATACTGCGAATCTGAATCATCTGGACTCGGAATTCACTTCTTCCTTCAGCTTCGCCAACGTGTCCTCCACATGGTTTTGCGACTGGTTCTTTTGCAGTTGCTCCATTTCATAGGACAAGGAAGCGGTCAAACTGCTATGCGCCGCCTGCGCCTCGGCCTCCCGCCGCTCCACTTTTTCTTCCATTCGGTCAATCCTAAAAAACGGATCCTCTTTGCCAATCCCGGCAATCGCAACCGCTGCGCCTCTTTGCGCGACGGCGGCGCGGTTGCGCCGGATCAGATCCTCACGGCGCTCTTTGGTCTCGTCCAGTTTATTCTCCAACAATTGATACTGCTCCTTCATCTGGGCAGACGTGGCCTCGGCCGCCGCCAATTCCTGCTGCAAATGATCCAGGCGCGTCTTTTCCTTCTCTTCTTGTTCAAGCGCCTTGCGCGCCAGATCCTCCCGGCTTTGCTGCATCGCCAGTTTCGCCTTCTCATGCCAATCTGCGATGGACGCTTCGCAGGTATGCAGTTGCTTTTCAACGAGAATCCGGTTGGCTTCAGAGCGATTGACTTCGACCGCAAATGTACGCAAATGCTCGGACGCATCCTCAATATATAGATTCAGACTCTTCTCCGAATCCTCTGCCTTGCTCATCAGGTCATTCAAATTGGCCCGCACCAAGTCCTTTAGTCTTATCACCATCGACATATCGTATCTACTCCCCAGGTTTCACGTCTCCACTGCATAACGAGCGTACTGCTCACGTGTGAAGAAACAATGAAGATGCCCTCCATCGCACACAGACAAAGTTGAAACTCCGTCTTGCGCTGTCCGACAATGGCGCCCTTGGCGCGCCTGATGCGTTCTGTCCACCCACCCCAGTTGCAACTGAAACCGCGAACGCGCATGACGGTGCCCCGGATCAATTGGATGTTACAGTCGTTAAAAGACGTACCCATGAGAACGCCGAACTGGAAATGGAAACGCCTCTGCGCGTTCATCGCCCCGCACTCCAGCGCTACACACATTTACACAAACATACATTCGCGCGATAAGCGAAAACGGTCACACCTGATGGTCGCTTTGAGCTATATCAAGATACCCCCTTTTATGCTATGTGAAAGTATCCTGCAAGGGTATAGTATTGTATGTGAAAGAAAGCACAGCACGGATTGTTGGGGAACAGTTTGACCCACACTCTGTCTGAGACCACAAGCTCAGTCGTTCGTCTGCCTGGAACGGGCAAAGGAGGGAGCCGCCATGCCAAAAGAACTGGTGTGCAAAGAACAGTGCGCAACCCGTTTGCGGATTTTCACCTGGGTGTTCGGCGCCGTATGGCTGATTGACGCCATTTTCAAGTGGTTGCCGGGGTTCATGTTGCAGTTTGAAAGCTACGTCTCCGACGCCATGAAGGGTCAACCCAGCATCATCATGCCATGGTTCATGTTTTGGGTGAAATTTGTCAGCATCGACCCGCATCTGCTGGCCGTCGTGATCGCCATTCTGGAAACGCTCATTGCGCTGTCGCTGCTGCTGGGGATTGCAAGAAAACCCATGTACATCATTGGCGCAATCACCAGCATCGGCATCTGGAGTGTGGCCGAAGGATTCGGCGGCCCGTATGGGTCTGGCGCCACCGACATCGGCGCGGCCGTGATGTACGCCTTCCTCTTTGCGGGACTTTGGGGGCTTGAACAGTTGTCCTCCCCCTATTGCCGTTGGACGCTGGATCAGGTGATCGCGAAAAAATGGCCAGCCTGGAAGAGGATTGGCATGTGGGCTCCTGCTGCACCGAAGACCGAAACGACCGTTCACACGGAAATGCCTTCACACACGGCGGTCTGATTACCCAGATAAAGCACGATCATTCATTCGGACGGATTGCGGGAAACCGATCCGTCCGACTTGTGTCATTGACGTTAAGAAACGCACCTTCAAATAGCGTGATCAGCGATATCCATGCACAAACTTTCTACACACTCCAGATCTAAGATAAACGCATACTTAAGAAATGGGGAGATTCTGAATGAGACGGAGTACGATCTTGGTTCCAACTCTGTTAGTCGGTCTTGCCATCGGAGGGCTGGCAATTTCGCAAATTTTTGGCGGCGGCTTTGTGTCAAACGCCCCATGGAACAACCATAGTGGCTGGGCTGGCATGATGGGCCAGTCAGTTGGGCCAGGCGGCGCTTACTCTACAAAGGGAACTGGCTGGGACAGCGCGATGGGTTCTATGATGAACGGGTTTTTTCGTCAAGTGGGGGCCATCAAACCGCCTTCAGCAGAGCACGACATGAATGCATCTTTGCGGAACGCGACCGTCGATAAGGCCAACAACTCAATCACTTACAACGGTCAATCCGTCAGGATTG
>JAKADD010000080.1 GCA_021820825.1 Bacillota bacterium | reverse complement strand
TGGCGTTCGTGAACGTCTCTGTCTCAACGACTTCGCGAAAAGCCACAACAGAAATCTCCTTGTTGGGCACTTCGATGCCAATGGCGGATTTACCGGGTATCGGGGCTTCGATGCGAATATCGCGCGCGGCGAGAGCCAGCGCCAGATCGTCCGCCAGACTTAAAATCCGCGCAACCTTAACACCGACGGCAGGCTGGATCTCGTAACGCGTTACCGTTGGACCACGACTGTATCCAATGACCCGGACCTCAACGCCAAAGCTGGAAAATGTATCTCCCAGCTTTTTTGCGTGCGCCTGCAGATCCCTTGTCGCGGCAGCGCCGTCGCCGCGCTTCGCCCCCGAGCGATCCAACAGTCGCGGATCAGGCAGACGATAGGGCTTCGGCCCCTCGACCGCCGCGCCAGTAGCTGCCCCCGGGTCGGTTCCCGGCAGTCGCGGCGGCGGGTCCGGCGCGAGCGGGCTCCGCACCGGCTCAGAGAGCCGCACAGTGACCCGCGACTGTGCGGCGTCCACTGCGATGTCCGGGTGCCTGTCATGGTCCGCAGATTCGTCGTCGAGAGGGAAACCGGGCTGCACAGCCCCCTCCAACAGAAACTCTTCAAACTGGGGTTCATCCGTATAGGGAACGCCAAAATCCGGAAAGGGAAACGCATTTTCAGCGGAAACGCTCCCGACAGTCAGATGCGTTGCCGTTTCAGGCGTTTGCGCAAGCTCCCCGTCCGCTTTCGCAGAGCGGCCCCTGCGCCGTCGACGGCGCCCTTTGCCTGCCTGCAGTTCATCTCCATCCATTGTGGCGCCGGGAAAATGTGCATCCGCTTCTCCGTCGCCGCCCGCCTCCCCGTCTGCGCCGCCGTCCTTGCTGCGCACAGCGACACGGCGGCCCAAGTGCCGCTGCGTCGCTGGTTTCGCGGAACCTGCAAGAGCGCGGGCCGCTATCCGCATTGTTCTGGCCCACCCGCGCTCAAAGCGCCGTTCAAAGAACTGGGAGCCTTTTTCGATCGTGCCCACCAACGACTTTCGCGTCATGAGAACCACGGCAATCAGTGCAGTAACGATGAGAATCAGCAGTGTTCCCGACACTGCGAACAGATACCGCAAGCCAGCGAACAGGGCATAGCCAATCATGCCGCCGCCCGCATTTGCCGGGGGGAGCACGCTTGAACTGGTGATGACCAGCACACGCAGGGACTGACTAAGCGAAGTGATTCCCAGTTGCGTAAGATGCAGCAAATCCGGATGCTGGGTTCCATACTGGATGACGCCCTCGGAATACAGATCGAGTTCACTCCACACCAGCAGCGTGAACAGCAGCAGGACAATCCCAGTCTGAAAGCTCGTGTAACGAAATCTGTTTCTGCGCACCATCGTGATGACGGCCATCCACATCAGGTAGATTGGCACGATAAAATGCCAATTGCCTGCCAGCATGATGCACAGATCGTCAAGCGCCTGTCCAACCGTTCCCAGATCGCCGAGCGTCACCAAACTCAGGGCCAGCAGCAGCAAACCAAGAATTTCAAACTGCAACACGCGTTTGGCGTGGTCCAACTTAGCCATAGCTTCCAAAGCCTCCACATGCGAATTCCGAATTCCATACTTTTGCAACGCCTTTGCGCCGCCATTCTACGTTAACAAGTTCGCTTCGTTCTACGCTTTATCCTGCTTCGCACGCACAAAAGCGGATCCTCCACAAGGGGGATCCGCCTACTCTGTGTGCCGGCCCGCAAGGCCTGCGGCGCGTCAGCGCCCTGCCGAGCGGTCTGTGACAGCATCTTTTCGTGCGCCGCCTGCGAGCGCGGCCGTTCAAGTAAACGTGATCATTTGTCCCGGCGCCCATTCCGGACGCAGATAGTCAGTCGCGCGCGGAGAAATGAGTCTGTGCAGGCGCGCCTGGGTCGGCCCCAGCCACTCCACAACCATGGTCACTCCGTCGCGTTCAATGGTGTGCAATTGCGGCGTCTTTCCTGGTTCGCCAAACCCCTCAAACACCGTTTCCTCAGGAACTACAGACCAGAAGATCATTGGATCACCCCTTGCGGGCGCTGTGACCGATACTCCTCGATCATCCGGCGCATTTGCTGCATGGCCGCTCCCAATCCGCCGACGCCGTCAATCAACCCATGCAAAACAGCGTCGCGTCCGACAACGGTGCTGCCGATATCCCGCGCCAGTTCCCCCGTGGCCAGCATGAGCTGGCGCAGGTCGTCATCCGAGATGCGCGAATGGGCCGTGATAAACCTGGTCACCCGTTCCTGCATCTTTTCCAGATATTCGAAGCTCTGCGGCACGCCGATCACCATGCCATTCATGCGAATGGGGTGAATGGTCATCGTGGCGCTCTCTGCGATCAGTGAATAGTTGCTCGCCACGGCGATCGGCACCCCGATCGAGTGCCCCCCGCCAAGCACCAGCGTCACCGTCGGTTTGGACATGGAGGCGATCATTTCTGCGATCGCCAGCCCCGCCTCGACATCACCGCCCACCGTATTGAGAATGACCAGCACACCCTCAATCTTGTCGCTCTGTTCGGCGGCCACCAACTGCGGAATAATATGTTCGTATTTGCTCGTCTTGTTTTGCGGCGGCAACACGATATGCCCTTCAATCTGACCGACGATGGTCAAGCAGTAAATATTTGACTCATCCGTTACAGGATTCGTCTGGCCGAGCCGTTCGATACTGTCCGCAACTGTGCTCTGTGTCTGCGCAGGTCCCGGCGGCATAGCGGGCATTTCCTGTTCCGGCGGTTGCTGATTTACAAATACACTGGCCTGTCCAGAACCAGGCGGCAAGACGGTACGATCCATGTCGCGTCACTCCCACATATTTCTCAATGGAAGTAGTATGTCGCAACGCTTTGGGTCTATGCCTGACCTACACTTCCATAATGATTGGAAGAACCATGGGCCGCCTGCGTGTCTGCTCATATAAGTAGCGACTCAGGGAATCCCGGACACCCGTCTTTAATCCCGACCAGTCGCTGACGTTGTCTGTCATCAGCCGCTGCATTGTGGCGGACACAATCCGGCTTGCTTCATCCAGCAACTCCTCTGATTCGCGGACGTATACGAATCCTCTGGAGATGATATCAGGTCCTGAAAGTACGCTGTGCGTCTGCTTCGACAATGTTACCACCACAACCAGTATGCCATCCTGCGACAGCAGCTTGCGGTCGCGCAGCACGATATTGCCTACATCGCCCACGCCAAGTCCATCAATCATGACGGCTCCCGCCTGGACTTTCCCGCCGAGACGCGCGACTCCCCCCTGAAATTCAAGCACATCCCCAATATTCATGATGAAGATGTTATCGGGGTTCACCCCAGTCGCCTCTGCCAGTTGTGCATGTCGATTCTGCATCCGAAATTCGCCGTGAACAGGCATGAAGTATTTGGGCCGGATAAAATTAAGCATCAATTTCAATTCTTCCTGGCTGCCATGACCTGATACGTGAACGCCGGACACGGACTGATAGATGACATGGGCGCCAATCCGAAACAATTGGTCGATTGTCCGGGAGATCGATTTTTCGTTTCCGGGGATGGGCGAGGAAGCGATGATCACGGTGTCGCCCGGATAGATTTCCACCTTCCGATGCGTGGCGCGGGCCATGCGCGTGAGCGCCGACATCGGCTCTCCCTGCGAACCAGTCGTCAATAACGCCACATCCTTGGCATCGTACCGCGACAGATCCTCCGGTTCGATGAGCGTGGAGGGCGCCACCTGCAAGTACCCCAGGTCTTTGGCCACCGTGATGTTGTTGACCATACTGCGGCCAACCACCGCCACTTTACGGCCTGTCCGCTCTGCGGCGTTGATCACCTGCTGCAGACGGTGGATATTGGAAGCGAAGGTGGCCAGAATGACGCGTCCTGGGGCGGCCCGAAACACATCGTCAATCGTCGCGCCGACCGTTCGCTCAGACATCGTAAACCCGGCGCGTTCCGCGTTTGTGCTGTCCGAAAGCAGCGCGAGCACCCCGCGCGCGCCGAGCGCCGTCATTTTCGCGTAATCAGAGTGGCGTCCGTCGACTGGCGTCTGGTCAAACTTGAAGTCGCCCGTCTGCACGACAACACCCTCCGGTGTGTCAATGGCGAATCCGACAGCGTCCGGAATGCTGTGGTTCACATGAAAGCACGTTACCGTGAAACTGCCCAGCTTAATCTCACTTTCATTGGTAATCGGGATCAGTTTAGACTGATCCAGTATTCCATGTTCACGAAGTTTGCCCTCCACCAGCCCCAGAGTAAGTCGCGTTCCATAGACGGGAACCTGCAAACTTTTCAGCACATACGCCAGCCCGCCGATATGATCCTCGTGACCGTGCGTCAAAAACAGCCCACGGAATTTTTGCCTGTTCTCCACCAGGAACGTAATATCGGGAATGACGATATCGATGCCCAGCATTTCTTCTTCCGGGAACTTCAGACCCGCGTCCACGACAATCATGTCGTTGCCATATACGTACGCGGTCATATTTTTACCGATCTCTCCCAAACCTCCGAGCGGGATGATCGACAACTTGTTTGTGTAATTCCTGTTCAACAGTACACCTCCAGAATTTTCCGATCAAAAAGAGAAGGCATTTCCTGGCCGCACCCATCTGGTAGTCCGATTATACATGACCGCAAGGTGCGTTCACAAGAATGCCCCCTTCGTTTCACATTGCCAGCTGTCAGTGCACCGGGGCCAATTCGACGATACTGCCCAGTGTGCGGCGGAGTTCCCTGCGTTCCTCCCCTGTTGCCTGCGCCAGCGGCAGGCGCACCTCGCCAACGGGTACGTCAAGCATCTCAAGGGCCACCTTGGTGAGCACAGGGTTCGAAGTTTTAAACAGTCCTTCAAAGAGCGGCATCAAAAGATGATGCGCACGCCGCGCCTCAGCGAGGTCGCCTTCAAAAGCGGCCTGCAGCATACCCGCGATCTGTTCCCCCACGATGTGCGACGCCACGCTCACCACACCTGTCGCACCGAGTGCGAGCATCGGCAGCGTGAACTTGTCGTCTCCACAGTACACATAAAAGTCCTCAGGCGTTTCTCCGATCACTCGTGAAATTTGCGTGAAGTCTCCTGACGATTCCTTGACTCCCACAATCTGCTCCACCTGCGCCAGCCGACAGAGTGTTTCGGGCTGAATGTTGACGGCTGTCCGACCGGGGATATTGTATACGATCAGCGGTTTTTGCGAGGCGTCTGCGACCGTACAGTAGTGCTGGTAGAGTCCTTCCTGCGATGGTTTGTTGTAGTAAGGCGCCACCACCAGAAATCCGTCCACAAGCAGCTGTTCTGCCTCGCGAGTGAACGCCGCCGTGGCGGCGGTGTCATTAGTGCCCGTACCCGCGATGACGGGAACCCGACCCGCGCAGAGACGGGCTGTCTCTTCGATCAACAGCAGTTTCTCCCGATGCGACAGCGTCGCAGATTCCCCGGTCGTACCGCAGACCACGATGCCCGTCGTTCCTGTGGCAATCAGGTGGTCAATCAGTCTGGGCAGTCTCCCGAGATCCAGTTGCAGCGATGAATCAAACGGCGTCACCATCGCTGTGAGCAAATGACCAAACATCAGTCTGCGCCTCCCGTCGAGTGCAAATCAAACTTGTTGTGAATGGCCCTCATCGCGCTCACCATGTCGCTTTCGTGAACAAGACACCAGATGGTGGTGTTGGAATCGGCTGACTGCAGGATTTCCACACCGACAGCAGCGAGCGCCTCCACGATCCGCGCCATCACACCCGGCACACCGTGAATGCCAGCCCCTACAGCCGCGATTTTCGCCACATGCGGCACGGTGCTCACTGTGAGATCCAGTTCTTCAAGCGCGCTCACAGCCCGTTCGACTTGGGCCGTCGGCACGGTGTACACGACTTCATCCAAAGTCACATTGAAGAAATCCACGGAAATCCCGATATTCGCCATGGCGTGAAAGACCAGCGGCTGAAACCCGGCATGCTCCCTGACGGGCCGCACCCGAATCTGCGTGAGCGAAGAACTGTGCGTCACTCCGGTGAGTATCCGGTCATTGGCGGAACGCGCTTCCAAAAAACGTGTTCCATTTGTGACCAGTGTTCCGGGATCCCTGGAGTGGGTGCTGCGCACGCGAATCGGAATGTTCTTTTGCATCGCCAGTTCGACCGCCCGCGGATGGATCACTTTGGCGCCCTGAGATGCAAAATTGGACATCTCCGCATAAGTCACGTGGGTCAGTCGAGTGGCGTCGTTGACAATGCGCGGGTCCGCTGTCATGATGCCGTCCACGTCAGTAAAAATGTCTATGATTTCGGCGTCGAGCGCCAGACCGAGCGCGGTCGCGGAGGTGTCGCTGCCGCCCCGTCCGAGCGTCGTCGTGTCGCCGGCGGCGGTGACTCCCTGAAACCCGGTCACCACCACGACACGCCCCTCATTGAGTTCCGCAAAAATACGGTCCGGGCTGATCTCCTCAATCCGGGCGTTACCAAAGTCCGCAGTGGTGCGGATGCCCGCCTGCGCCCCGGTCAACACGCTGACCTGGTGGCCGCGGCTGCGCAACATCCCGGCAAACACGACGGCGGAGATGGCCTCCCCGCAAGACAGCAACAGATCCCTGTCGCGTGCGCTAACCGCCTCGTCTTCCCCGTCAATGAGCGCGAGCAGGGTATCGGTTGCATACGGTTCCCCGGATCGCCCCATTGCAGAAACCACAGCCACGACGGCGTATCCGTCGGCGAGCGCCTGCTCGATATGTCCCATCGCCAGTTCCCGGACAGAACGGCTGGACACAGACGTGCCGCCAAATTTCTGAATGATGACCCTCATTGCCGACCGTCCCCCTGGCCGAGCCACAGTTCCGCGATCTGTACAGCGTTCAGAGCGGCGCCTTTCAGGATGTTGTCCGCGACAATCCAGAGGGACAAGCCATTTTGCACAAACAGATCTTCCCGCAGGCGGCCGACGAACACCGGAAACTGCCCAGCGGCGCGCAGCGGTTGCGGATAGATCTGGCGCTGCGGGTCGTCCTCCAGGACGACGCCCGGCGCCGCAGCCAGCAACTGGCGCACATCAGCGATGGCAAACGGACGGTCCGTCTCGATATACACCGCTTCGCCGTGCCCATACACAACGGGAACGCGAACAGCGGTTGGTGTGATTTGAATGCGGTCATCCCCAAAAATTTTATGCGTCTCACGCACCATTTTCATTTCTTCACGGCTGTAGCCGTTCTCTTCAAAGACATCGATCTGCGGCAACACATTGAATGCAAGCGGGTAATGTCGCTCCATTCGCGCGACAGGCAATAACCGGGGCTGCGGATCTTCGCCCGCCAACATAGCGGCTGTGCTCTGCTTCAACTCGTCAATGGCCCGCTGGCCGGCTCCGGACGCAGCCTGGTAGGTGGATACCACAATGCGCCGGACTCCGTATGTGCGATAAATGGGATTCAGCGCCACGACCATCTGTATCGTCGAACAGTTCGGGTTGGCAATGATGCCATGGTGCTTTGCAATCTCTTGCGGATTGACCTCGGGCACAACAAGCGGAACGTCGTCGTGCATGCGAAAGGCGCTTGTGTTGTCAATCACGAGCGCGCCTCTCGCCACCGCTTCGGGAGCGAGCGCCAGCGAAACATCGCCCCCCGCGCTAAAGAGCGCAATATCGATATCTGTAAAGGCGTCCGGCGTCGCTTCCAAAACCCTGTGCGCAATACCGCGAATTGTTACGTCCGTTCCCGCCGAACGCTTCGAAGCGAGCAGTTTCAGCGACTGCAGGGGAAATTCCCTGCGCAGCAAAGTTTCGATCATCGCTTGACCAACCGCACCCGTAGCGCCGACGACGGCAACACGCGCCCCTTGAACCACGATCCGACCATCCTCTCCCCAAACCCTGTATCAGGAAACCCGCTTATACCGTTCAATCAGGAGCGGCTGGAGCTGCCTTTTTTCTAAAGCCGCCGTTACTGTCGGCGTGATGAGATCCATCCTGGCAACGAGAGAGTTCATTTTTGCGAATGGATCATCCTGGCCGAAAGGTACAAAAAATATATTCTTGGCGACCAGCAGACGTGCGATGTTGACTGCGTTTAGCCCCAATCCGTCGTTGGTGGAGATCGCCAGCACGACTGGCCTGTCGTTGCGCATGGTCGCCTTGGCGGCCATCAGCACCGGCGAATCGGTCTGCGCGTTCGCCAGGCGGCTGAGACTGCTGCCAGTGCACGGCGCGATGACCAGACAATCCAGCAGTTGGGATGGACCGAGTGGTTCGGCGTCAGGCAGCGTCGTGATCGCCCGTTCGCCTGTGAGCGTCTCAATGCGCGACGCCCAGTCGCCCGCTTCTCCAAAACGTGTTGTTGTGCTTGTCATCGTCTGGGAAAAAATCGGCACCACGCGGACTCCTGTGTTTACCAACCGTTCAATTTCCGGAAACACTTCAGAATAGGTGCAATGCGATCCAGTCACAGCAAAACCGATCGTCTTCCCTTTGATCTCCATATCGTCACATACCTCCAGGGCTTACGGCGCGATCCTGCAACAGTCGCACGATGGTCTGCGCGATGATGCGTCCCGCCGTTTTGGGCGCCACGATCCCTGGTAGGCTAGGCGCCAGCAGCGCCTTGATTCCGCGTTTCTCAGCGTAGCGAAAGTCTGTGCCGCCGGGCGCCGACGCAATATCGATGATGACACAGGATCTAGGAATTCGCGTCAGTACATCCGAAGTCAGGATGGGCGCCGGTATCGTATTGAAAACAACATCAGCGTCGACGAGGGCGTTTTCCAGTTCGGCAAGCGAATACGCAGCGAGTCCCATTTCGCGAATGCGCGCCAGATCAGACGGTTTGCGCGCGCACACCCTGACCTTTGCTCCGATTCCTGCAAGCATGCGGGCCAGCGACGCGCCGCATCTGCCCATGCCCAGCACGATACAGGCAGAGCCGTGCAGTGTGATGTCCGTCTTTTCCATCGCCAGCGCAATTGCTCCTTCTGCGGTCGGGATGGAGTTGAGTATTGCCACTTCGTCGAGTTCCATCAGCCGGATGAGATCGAGGCCATGCCTGTCTGCCATCGCCCGCAATCCCTGTCGCGCGATCCCGGAAAAGATCGGGGTGGTCTTGGCGATCGCGGCAAAATGTTCATCACTAAGGCGTAATGGCGTCTGCGCAAATGTCGCGTCCACCAACCCTTCATCGTCCATCCCGGCGATCGGCAACACGACAACATCCATACCGCTCAGCGCTTCCGGAGTCAATTCCAGCTTAC
The DNA here is from genome assembly GCA_021820825.1 of Bacillota bacterium. The sequence goes on along the minus strand of JAKADD010000080.1, from coordinate 27 downwards.
GCGTATCCGGAGACGAAACCGGCAACC
>JAKADD010000079.1 GCA_021820825.1 Bacillota bacterium | reverse complement strand
AGACCAGCCTCAACTATATGTTCGCGACAAAACAGCAAACCGTATCGAGTCAGTTCACCATGACGTTTCAGGGTCAGGACAGCAACCAGCAACTCGGTATGCTGGCCTCAGCATGGGCCGATTGGACAGACCCGTCGATTCAGGCTCTCGCCAGTCAGATCACAAAAGGAATCAGTTCGCCGCTCGCCCAGGCTCAGGCCGTCTATAATTGGGAAGGCCAGCATATCGGATACAATGGCGCCCTGCTGGCGAACGGCGGCTACGGCTGGAGCACGACGCAAGAGACGCTCTCCTCCGGAATTGGCATCTGTGTCGACTATGCCAATGTAGCGGACGCCCTCATGAGGTCGCTCGGCATTCCCACACAAATGGTCGTGGGCTACGCCAACAACGGAGCGCCCGTGCAAGTCGACAACCCCAATGACGGGCACGCCTGGAACCGTTCCTGGATCGGCAATGAGTGGATTTACTGGGACCCGACTTGGGCGCGTCTGTACTTTGTTACTTCCGCAACGCAAATTCCGGGGCCGGGAACTCCGTGGTCGTTCCAGCCGCAATGGTTCAATCCGTCGGCGAAAGTATTCAACTCCACACACCAGCAGGCTGGAATACAGTATCAATAAATAAGACGCAGTTCACGAGTGTGAACTGCGTCTTATTTATTGAACTGCTTATGGAGATGCCGACTGCACTGACTGGATCAGGAAGTCGTAGAACTCGCAGTTGCCTGCGCCGACAGCACATATATGCCTGCGGTGGCGTTGACGTAATACAACATCACTTCGCTTGATCCGGCAGGAATCTGGATCGAGGAAATATTGCCGCCTTGAGGCGTCAGTCTAAAGGAGCCGCCCTTGCCGCCGTCGCTCAGGTTGAGTGTCAGAGGCTGCTGGCCCTGAACCACTGCGTTCCCCTCGATGTCAACGGGTTTCACCCACAGTTGAATGGGTGTGTTTGCCTGCACCGCCAGCGGATTCGCGGCATTGACGATCGTGGCGTTGCTAAAGAGCGCCGCCCCGACCGCAGGCCCCGGAACGATGTCGATCGTTCCACTTCCTGTCAGCGTCGTAGATCCCACGCTCAAATCGGTCACCTTGACCGTCGCAGCCCCTTCCGTTGCAGCCGTTGCGGTGAACGTCGTCTGGCCGGACGCGGGCAGCGTTACCGTGTACACACCGGGCGTAGACGTCGCCGTGAGTCCCGCTGGATTATTGAGGCCAGCCGGCAATGTCACCTGCATCACATCGCCGTTCGGACTGGCATTGCCAAACGCGTCCGTTGCGCTCAGTGTCACTGTGACCGTATCGCCAGCCTGGGCATAGCCTGTGCTGTGCAGATAGTTTGGATTGTTGTTCGGAAGCGAAGCTGTGTCCTGCAGGCCAACGTTAACCTGTGTCGGCACCGCCGCGACCATCTTCACGTATACAGGCGCAGTCGTTATGCTGACCCCATTCACCTGCGTTGCGCTGATCGTCCATGCGTCACCCACCAGGTGGCTGCCCACGAAGGGAACGCTGACGACGCCGTTCGCGCCAGTGGTCGCGGTATACTGACCGCTTGCAGATCCGCCCAGAGTCGCGGCGTCCTGTCCAGAACGTTCAGCGACCGAGAAGGTCACCGGAACCCCGGCGGTGGTCACCGCGTTGCCGTACGAATCCTGCAGTTCCGCCTGGATGGTCATGGAGTCGTTCTGAATCGGCAGATCCACCGCAGCGCTCGGTGAGAGGAAGACCACTTTGGCGGCCGGTCCAGCCGTTACCTGGAAGTTCACAGTTCCTGCGGTCAGGTTGTCGCTGGATTCCACTTTTAGCGTGTAACTGCCCGCCGCAGTTCCCGTAACATCCACCTGATTGCCCGCTACAGTTGCGGTGACCCCCGACGTGATTTGCGTGCTCCCCTGCCAGACAGTCGCGGTGTACGTGGGATTGCTCGTATCGTTTACCGTGTTGCCGTTGGCGTCCACGGTGCTGACATCAAATACCCCGCCGGAAGAACCCGCCGCAAACGTGCTGCTGGAGTTCTTGTCGGCCGCCACCTTAATGGCGGCCGGGCTGCCCACGACGAGCGACTGAATGGTGGCGGACCCCGATGTGAGGCCAGGCGACGTCGCGGTGACGACGATGGAGCCAGTAACCCCCTGTTCGGAAGTGACGCTTCCGCTCGCTCCGGCGGTTGTCGTGCCGTTGCCCACGTACGCCGTCGTTGCTTGCGATGTCGGCGACAGTTGGCCCGCACCCGAGACAGAGAGATTGATCGTATTTACGCCGCTCAGCATAGGCACACCCGCCTGATCCAGCACCTGAACGGTAAATGCGTCGGTGCTCGGCGCGTTGTTTTCCACCGTGGGCGAACTTGGCGTTACGGAAAGCGATGTGGCGACCTGCTGCGTCTGGGAAATAGCCAGATTGCCCGACAAAGCCCCGCCGTTGTACGCTACAGGCGTCGATGAGCCCGACTGGACCAGGTTATTGGCCGTAATGGTGTCTGTCGTGCCTGGCGTTGCAGTCGCCTGCACCTTGATGGTCGCCACGCCGTTTGTCACGGACACTCCGCTCACGGCGTTTGAAGGCGCGCCATTTGCGCCCACCAGTTGGCCATTCGTATCGCTGAATGAGACCGTTCCGTTAAAGCTGGTCACCGGGTTGCCGTTCGCATCGACCACAGTCGCGGTCAGCGTATCCGTGGACGACCCGTCAGCCACCAGCGACGGCGAAGCGGCGCTCAGCTTGAGCGCTGCAGGCATTCCCGGCACCGTCACCACAAGCGGCGCCGAAGTGACGCCCCCCACTGTCGCTGTAATGTTGTAGGTTCCTGGCGCAGTTACCACCAGCTCGCCGCTCGCGCTGACAAATGCGCCCGCTGTGTTTGTGGAGCCGCTTCCAGTGACTTGATAGGAGATCTGCGATGAGCTCACAGTCACGACATTGCCGCTGGAATCCGTGGCCGTCACCGTCAGTGGCTCAGAAGTATTGGACGAAAGCGACGCGCCCCCGCTCAGCGTCACGGAAGATACGGTCGGCGCCTGGGTGACGGAACCGCCATTTTTCACATAAGACAGAACATTGTAGAGCACGACCGCCGCACTCGCGCGGTTCAGATAAATCTGATTCTGCGAAGAAGGAATCCCCTGGAACAGCCCGATTGACTTCGCGTAAGCCAGCGGCGCCATGCCGCCAGTAGAAGTCAGTTTTCCAGCCTTCTCCATCGCCGCTACAAAGAACGATGCGGCGTCTCCCCATGAAGCCTGATAGTTTTCATTAAAGTTGCCGCCCACTTTGACGCCGATCCAGCTCGGTACGAGCCACCCGGCCGCTTCGGCTGCACCGACATAGTTGTAATCCCAGTTCCTAGGCGGAATATCCGCAAAATACTGTTTGTGCGCTCCTGGACTGACAGCGGTGGCGGACTTCACAACATTCATGAAATAGGCCAAAAACTGTCCGCGTGTAACCAGTTCATTCGGACGATACTGCCCGTCACTGTACCCATGTATATACCCCTGTTGCGACAGGGATATGATATCCTGCTCCGCGAAGTTCCCGTTTATGTCGGTGTACGAGACTGTACCCGTCGCGGCAAACGCTGCCGGCGCAATGGCCCCCACAATCAATGCGGCCGCAGCCATACTCGTTAGCATTCGTTTCAAGACAGTTCCCCCTCCACTTGACTGCGCGCATCTGCCTTGACATTTCCTGGCAAAAACTGCAGTCTATCTCCCAGTCTTAAGTATAGCAGAATCCAGCCTGCATTTAGCAGAAACGTGAAGCCGTGCTGTTAACCGACATGAACGACGGTTGCAGACGGCTGCAGTTTCATGAGATTCTGCAATTGCACGTTCATCTGCTGCAGTTCCAGCCCCCATTCCTGCTCCATGGCAAGGCGAGCGTGCTCTTCAAGAAGCGTCTGCCCCTGATCGGCGCTCATCTGCGCCAGAGCGTGTTCTCTGACGCTTGCATGCAATAGACCAAGATCACGGTCCAGCAACTGCGAGGTCCGCGTCACACTGCGCGAGAACATGGCGTTGACTGATTGTGCCGCCCGGGCCAGAACAGCGGCCTTCTGAATCCAAAGCCCGTTCAGCTTCAGAGAGACCATGGTTGACTCCGGTTGCGGATGCACAGCGGATCGCGCATGCGCCTGCAACTGCAGATACCGTTTCGATTGCGCGGCAAAGTCCTTCTGCAGCCTCCCCTGCAGAACTTCCGCAGCGCGTACCCTTGCGGACGCCTGTACATACTGTGCGCTCACCGTGTGCAGTTTCGCATCAAACACTGCCGTTGTAGCTGGCTGAACGTAAGAAGTGGCCGCGTCCACCCGCGGCGTGATCATCAAGATTCCGGCGGCCACCAGAGTCGCCCCTGCCAGTTTGGTGATTCTTTTCACGACAAAATCCCCTCCAGTCGATCCTCGCGTCGAAATGGTTCTGACTCCAGGATTCGATGGGAGAGGCATCTTTGTGAGGGTATGGCAGTCTAAAGCAGTGCGCCGTGTCGCGCCAGATCAGCCTGAACCATCATGGCCGCAAGTTCCTCGACCTGCGTCCGCAGATTACAGGTTTTTCAATTTGCGATAGAGCGTGTTGCGGCCAATTCCAAGCAGCTTTGCAGCCCGCGAGATGTTCCCGTCCGTTTCTCTCAGCACTTCGAGCACTGCCTGAAGCTCTGCCTGCCGAAGGCGCTGGCGGTCAACCTGAGTTTGCGGGTGTGGCGGTTGCGGCGGCTGAGGAGACGACTGCTGTGGCTGCAGCGGTTGTGCTGGCGACTGCTGTGGCTGCGTTGTATGCGCCGCCGCCATGCGGGCCGGGAAGTGCTGCGCGCGCAGGGTGTTGTCCAGCGCCAGAAAAGCCGCCTGGCGCAAAACAGTCTCCAGTTCCCGGACGTTCCCAGGCCAATCATACTGCTGCAGCAGTCTGTGCGCGTCTGGAGCGAGCACCAGCGGCTGTTTCTGAAGTTCCTCCCCGATCACCAGCAGAAAATGAGACGCCATGTCCATCAGGTCAGTGCGTTCGCGCAGTGGAGGCAGTGCAATCTGTATCCCCTGCAGACGGAAAAACAGATCCTGGCGGAAATGACCCGCCTGCACTTCTTGCCATAAATCCTTGTGCGTCGCTCCAATAATCCGGATGTCCACTGGAAGCGGTTTCGTACCGCCCACCCGCACAATCGTCCGCTCCTGAAGCACGCGCAACAGAGCCGTCTGCATGTCGGTTGGCATGTCGGCAATTTCGTCTAAAAATAGAGTTCCTTCGTGCGCCAACTCGATTTTCCCCGGTTGCCCGGATGCTTTGGCGCCAGTGAACGAACCAGCCTCATAGCCGAACAGTTCACTCTCCAGCAGCGCCTTTGCGACCACGCTGCAGTTGATCGCGATAAATGCCCGTTTCCCGCGTGGGCTGGCCTGATGCATCGCCTGGCTGACCATTTCTTTTCCTGTTCCCGTTTCGCCGACGACCAGCGCGTTATAGTCGGTCATGGCTGCCCTGCGCGCCAACTGGAGCACCGCCGAGAGTCTCGCATCGCGAGTGTAAATGTCTGAAAAGCTATACCTCGTCGCCCAGGTGGATTGCGAACTCACGGATCGAGAATTGGCGGCTTGAGAACTGGCCTTTGCGCGCACTGTACTGCCGAACGCCACAATGGGATCACGCCGATCCAGAAACACCTCCGCACGCCATGTGGCAGTGGCGGCGACAGCCTCTCTGTGCGCAACCTCTCCGTTGTTGTTCACAGAGTTGTTCACAGAGAGGCTGCGCACAGCTATTTCCTGAGCCGGCTGCCGCGCGGCGCGCGCAAGCAGCGGCTGGCATCCCTCCAGCAAATCGGACAGCAAAACAGGGCGGCGAAACGATCCCTGAATACCCAGAATCATGCGCGCCTCACGGTTGCTGCCGACAAGAACGCCGTCCTCATTGACCGCCAGCAGTGCCTGATGCTGGCGGCTATGATCGCCAGTATCCGACGACAGCGATACGATGAGGCGGCTGTCCACATCGCCAATGATCATCCAGTCCTCGATATTGCGGGCCACCACATCCACCATCGCAAGGATGGAGGGATGGTATTGCTCATGATAGCCGCTGATATCCAGCACGGCCGTCATGTTTCCCGCCTTGTCAAAAATGGGCGCCGCCGCGCAACACAAAAACTGATTCTGGACACAGAAGTGTTCTTGCCCGACAATCGCAATCGGCTCCTGCTCTACAATCACCGTTCCAATCGCATTGGTTCCTTTCACCTGCTCCGTCCAACAGGCTCCTTTCGTCAGATGGATCCTGTCGGCCGCGCTTAAAAAAACGGGATCGCCGATGCTTTCCAGGATATATCCGGCCGTATCCGCCACAATCACGGACGACTGGGTATGGCGGATCCAGGTGTACAGCCGCATCAGCGAAGGTTCCATCTGCTGGAGCAGCGACTGCTTCTCCTCTCTGTGCTGACGCAACATGCCCGCATTGAGAAGGGCGGGATCACGGTTTTCCAGCGGGTCCACGCCGAATGCGCTGCTGCGTTCCCACGACGACTGCAGGAAAGGTCTCGTGAATTCCGATTGCATTTCCGCTGTCACCTCGCAAATGATTGGCTTGTCCAATACACTGCACAATACGCGCCGGTATGGAACGCTTGTATCACTTTAGAACACCTGTTGAAACAGCGTGAAAGATGCAACCCCGGATCAGTAAGCGCTCTCATAACTGGCACGAATATTGCGTATCTATGAGTGCAACACTAGCTTCAATAATTGAAGAGGAGGAATGTTCGGATGATTTATGCACAACCGGGGCAACCCGGCAGCAAGGTGACGTTTAAGTCGAGATACAACAATTATATCAACGGCGAATGGACAGCGCCAGTCAGGGGGAACTACTTTGAAAACCCGTCGCCTGTAAACGGCAAGGTGTTTTGCGAAGTCGCGAGATCGTCTGCGGACGATATTGAACTTGCCATCGACGCTGGCCACAGGGCAAAAGACGCGTGGGGACGGACTTCAGTGGCGCAGAGGTCGCTGATTCTCAACCGGATTGCCGACAGGATGGAAGAAAACCTGGAAGTGCTGGCAGTCGCGGAGACTTGGGATAATGGGAAACCGATTCGTGAGACACTGGCGGCGGACATTCCTCTCGCCATCGATCACTTCCGCTACTTCGCCGGCGTCATTCGCGCCCAGGAGGGCAGTCTGAGCGAAATCAACGACGACACAGTAGCCTATCATTTTCATGAGCCGTTGGGCGTGGTGGGACAAATTATTCCGTGGAATTTCCCGATCTTGATGGCGGTCTGGAAACTCGCTCCGGCGCTCGCAGCAGGCAACTGTGTGGTGTTGAAGCCGGCAGAGCAGACGCCCGCGAGCATCATGGTGCTCATGGAACTGATCGGCGACCTGTTGCCGCCAGGTGTGGTCAATGTGGTCAATGGATTCGGCGTGGAGGCGGGCAAACCGCTGGCCAGCAACAAACGTATCGCGAAAATCGCATTCACCGGCGAGACGACAACAGGTCGGCTGATCATGCAGTATGCATCCGAAAATATTATCCCCGTAAGCCTCGAACTCGGCGGCAAATCTCCGAATGTTTTCTTCGCCGACGTATTTGCGCAACAGGACGATTTCGCCGACAAGGCTCTGGAAGGGTTTACGATGTTTGCCCTCAACCAGGGTGAAGTCTGCACCTGCCCTTCGCGCGCACTGATCCAGAAGAGTTTCTACGACGACTTTCTCCAGTTGGCCATCGAGCGCACCCGCAAAGTGAAACAGGGGAATCCGCTCGACCTGTCAACCATGATTGGCGCGCAGGCCTCAACCGAACAAATGGAAAAAATACTGACCTACATCGACCTCGGCAAACAGGAGAAAGCCAATCTGCTGACAGGCGGAGAGCGCAATTCCCTTCCGGGCGATCTGGCGGACGGGTACTACATTCAACCGACGATTTTTGCAGGCAACAACAAAATGCGCATTTTTCAGGAGGAAATCTTCGGACCGGTGCTCTCGGTCACCAGCTTCACGGACATGGAGGACGCGCTGAGTATTGCCAACGACACCCTCTACGGACTCGGCGCCGGAGTCTGGACACGGGATATGAATACGGCCTATCGCATGGGCCGGGGCATTCAGGCGGGGCGCGTGTGGACCAACTGCTACCATGATTACCCTGCGCACGCGGCGTTTGGCGGGTACAAGCAATCCGGCATTGGCAGGGAGAATCACAAGATGATGCTCGACCATTACCAGCAGACGAAGAATTTACTGGTCAGTTACAGCCCCAAAGCGCTCGGATTCTTCTAAACCGCAATACATCGCGAGAACACTCGACAGCATCGGCCCAAAGGAGGCGGCGAGGAAGATGGACACGCGCAAAGTCATCGCCACGGACAAGGCCATTGCCTTGATACAAAAACTGCAGGGTTTGCATGGACCCCTCATGTTCCATCAGTCCGGCGGCTGTTGTGACGGCAGCGCACCAATGTGCTACCCGGCGGGCGAGTTCAAAGTCGGGGGACAGGACGTTTTGCTCGGCGAAATCGGCGCCTGCCAGTTTTACATCGGCGCCGCGCAGTACGAATACTGGAAACACACGCAACTGGTGATCGACGCGGTTCCAGGCCGCGGCGGCGGATTCTCCCTCGACGCGTCAGAAGGGGTGCGCTTTATCACCAGATCGCGCCCCTTCACAGACGAAGAATCCGCAGCGCTCTGGCCGCTGGAATCCTAGGATCTTCAGCGAACCCATGCGTTGCATAAATGCAGACTGTGAATCGACGGGGCCCATCCAAGGCGCCGTCGATTCACAACTTCACATTCCGCCATCCAGCCAGCGGCGCGCCTTCCGAAACCGATGTTCCAGCCTGTTCTTGAGGGGTCCAGAAATTCCACTGAACTTGACGCCGGCATCCTTTTCAGACATTTGCGTCATGATCCGCTCGCGATTTTCGTGGATTTGGTCTGGCGACATGTTTTGGCGCTGCGCCTTGCGGTTTAAGACAATCAGCGCTTTCACGGCGGCCGGACCGATAGATTCATTGGCAGTGTATTCCCCGTCCAACTGCGCATAAAATGCGCCCAGACCCATGGCTGTAAAGAATGGTTCCTCGATTCCGCGCCGGTACGAATACCACAGGACCCGATCAGCGCCAAACACCTTTTGAAATCCGGCCACGATCTTCGGATAGTCAAAGCAAAATCGCCAATTCTCGTTAAATACAAATTCTCCGCTCACAACAATCTCGTTGACGAAATATTCCACACTTTTGGTTAACCCGTGCTTTGC
>JAKADD010000078.1 GCA_021820825.1 Bacillota bacterium | reverse complement strand
CTTCTTCCTCAAACGAGGTGAATGGCAATTCACGCAGGCGGCTGTTCACTCGAAAGGAATCGATCAGACGCCGCCGCATCACCGTTTCAGCAAAGCTGATAAAAGCGCCGCGATCCGTCCTGTAAGCATCGATGGCCTCATTGAGGGCAACAAAAGCGATCTGAAACTCGTCGTCCGTCCGAGCCACGGCCCGCCCACAGGTGCTCGAGGCCACGCGCTCGACAAACGGCAGATAGCTTTTCAGCAATTGCTCCCGCGCTTCGGCGTCTCCTGCGGCAGCTTCCGTGAGCAACGCCTCCAGCGTATCGGACCCAGCTGCCTGCTTTCGCCGGAAGGATAGACGACCCACCCGTTCTGCCACCCTTCTCTATCATCAATTCGTATCGTCGTCAGCGATTATGACCGTATATGTAAAAATGTTAATATATTAATCGTCTGGTCATCATCCTGTCACACAGAATGTTACGTTTTTTCTGGGTACGGTCTGCCAAAATGAGCGTATGCCCATTCAGTTGCCTCGCGACCCCTCGCCGTACGACGGAGCAGCCCTGTCTGCAACAGATACGGCTCATACACATCCTCAATCGTGCCCGCGTCCTCACCGACTGTGGCGGACAATGTGTCCAGCCCCACTGGCCCGCCGCCAAATTTATCGATAATGCCAAGGAGAAGCCTGTGGTCCAGTTCGTCAAGCCCGTACTCATCCACTTTCATACGAGAGAGCGCCTCAACCGCCAGACCGGAATCAATCCGCCCGTCGCCCATCACCTGCGCAAAATCGCGCACTCTTCGCAACAGACGGTTGGCAATACGCGGCGTTCCTCTGGACCGTCGCGCGATTTCCTGCGCTCCCGGCCGTTCCAGCGACACACCCAGGATGCTTGCCGCGCGCACCACGATCAATTCCAGCTCATCCACCGGAAAATAGCTCAGGCGGCACACGACGCCAAACCGGTCGCGCAAGGGCGCGGACAGCAGGCCCGCGCGAGTGGTCGCCCCAATGAGAGTAAACCGTGGCAGGTCAAGCCGCAATGAACGTGCGCTGGGACCTTTGCCAAGCATGATGTCGACGGCAAAATCCTCCATGGCCGGATAGAGCACTTCTTCCACTGTCTTTGGCAAGCGGTGGATCTCATCGATGAACAGCACGTCATCGGCGCCCAGATTCGTCACGATCGCCGCAAGATCGCCGGCTCGCTCGATGGCAGGTCCCGAAGTCACACGAATGTTCACACCCAGTTCATTCGCGATAATGTGTGCGAGCGAAGTCTTCCCCAAGCCGGGAGGACCATAGAACAATACGTGGTCAAGCGACTCACGGCGCAATTTTGCCGCGTCTATATATATGCGTAAATTTTCCTTAATGCCTTCCTGTCCAATATATTCATGCAGATAGCGCGGCCGCAGGGTTTCCTCCCTGGCGTCTTCCTCAAGTTGCACCGCATTCACGATACGCTCGTGCATTGACGTCCGTTCCCCTCCCTACCGGGCCAGCGCCCGCAGTGCGAGCTTGACACCTTGCGCCAGGTCCGCCGCCAGGATGTCAGCGGAAAGTTCCCTCAACACCGGAACCGTTTCCCGATCCCCAAAACCGAGTGCTTCGAGAGCCGTCTGCACCTCCGACAATCGTCCAGAAAACAGGGATCCACTCTGTTCGACCCGCTTTGTCAAAACTGACGAACCCGCCGTTCCGGGGAGCCCAGCCAGGTCGTCCAGACGGTCCTTCAGTTCCAGAAGCAATCGTTGCGCAGTCTTGCCGCCGATTCCCGGCACCCGCGTGAGCGCTTTGGCGTCCTCGCCGCGCACTGCGGCGACGATCCCCGGCGCGCCCATGAAGCTGATCATTTGCAAGGCGAGCTTCGGGCCCACCCCGCCAGCATTTTGCAAGCGGATGAACAGCCGCCGTTCTTCGTCCTGCGCAAACCCGTAGAGCAACAGCGCGTCTTCCCGCACATGCTGATACGTGAATATCCGGAGTTTTTCACCAACCGCCGCGGCGCTGGCGAGCGGACCGGGAACATAGACGCGGTACCCCACACCACCCGTATCCAGGACCAGCGCATCGTCTTCCGTCCATGCCACCGTTCCATCCAAAAAGGCGATCATACCGAATCCCTCCCCGCCCCTTCGCGACTTTGCCCGACGCGCGTCAGAAAGGAACTGCTGTGAGCGTGCGCAATGGCGATCGCCAAAGCATCGGCGGCGTCATCCGGCTTTGGCGTCGCCTGCAGTCCGAGCAGGATCCGAACCATCTCCTGCACCTGCCGTTTCTCGGCTCGGCCATACCCGACCACCGCCTGTTTCACCTGCATCGGCGTGTAGGAGACCTGCGGCACTGCGGCCATTTCCGCAGCCAGCACCACAACGCCGCGCGCTTCTGAAGTGGTGAACGCCGTCGTCACATTGCGATTGAAAAATAGTTGTTCGATCGCCGCCACATCGGGTTTCTGACGGGCGATAATATCGGTCACCGCATCGTAGATATCGCGCAGCCTCTCTCCCGTTGGCGTATGCGCAATCGTCTCGACGCAACCGTATTCGATCGCCACGAGGCCGCGCGTCGTGTCGATCACCCCGTATCCCGTCCGCCCAAACCCGGGGTCGATCCCCAATATGCGCACGCACAAAAGCCTCCCGTGTTCTTATTCGTCGTCTGACCTGTGACTCCCTGCTTTTCTGCGATGCGCCGCCGTCGAACGGAGCGCCCTTTACCAGTAGAACGGTCATTGCGCCTCCGCAAACTCCGCATTCGTGTACACATTTTGCACATCGTCATGTTCTTCGAGTTCGCCGAGCAGCGCAGCCACACGCTCCGCCTCCTGATCAGGAACCGCCACTGTCGTGACGGGAAGGTAAGCGATCTGCACCTGGTCAGAATATACACCCGCTTCCTGCAGCGACTGATCGACACGGGTCAGATCCTCCGGCGCCGTGTACAGGAGAAATCCGTTTTCCTGCTCCTCCAGATCATCCGCACCGGCTTCCAGCGCGAGCAGCGTTGCCTCATCCGTTGTGAATAGGGCGCTGTCTCCCAAATCGATGAGGCCCACCCGCTTAAACATCCACGCCACACACCCGGATTCGCCAAGACTGCCGCCAGCCTTCGAGAACAGATGGCGGATCTCTGCCGCAGTCCTGTTGCGGTTGCTCGTGGACAGTTCCAACAAGATGGCCACTCCTGCTGGACCATACCCTTCATACACGAACTCCTCGATCTGCATTCCTTCGAGAGCGCCGGTGGCTTTCGCGACAGTCCGTGTTATGGTGTCGTTTGGCACACTTGCGGCGCGCGCTTTTTCAAGGGCGACCTTCAGGTGGTAATTTGTATCTGGATTACCGCCCCCGCGTCTGGCCGCCGCGTAGATGTCGCTGCATAATTTCGTAAACAGTTGACCCTTTGAGGAATCCTGTTTGCCTTTGCGGTGCGCGATGTTTTTCCATTTTGAGTGTCCCGCCATACAAACTCCGCACCTCCCACTCACATGCCCCAGTCGCGCGGATAGCGAAAATCAATGCCGATCGTTCGACTGGACACCTTCGCAATCACTGGCATGCGTCTTTTGTACTGATTTATCCGAATGCGGAGCGCCACCTGACCGATCAGTTCACCCCGAAACCCCTGAAGGACAACTTCGTCTTCCGTCAGTCGCTCATCCACCAGCAGGTGCAGGATCGCATCAGCATCCTCATAAGAGAATCCAAGCTCTTCTTCGTCGGTCTGGTTCTGCCACAGATCGGCGGATGGAGCTTTGTGCTGAATCGAATCTGGTACACCGAGCTGTTCCGCGATGGCGCGCACCTGTGTCTTGTACAGATCGCCAACAGGGTTCAAAGCGGAGGCCAAGTCGCCAAACTGTGTGCCGTATCCGAGCAACAGTTCCGTCTTGTTGCTCGTTCCAAGAGGCAGAGCCTGATACGCCGCCGACTGATCGTAAATGATGGACATGCGTTCTCGAGCCATCTTATTCCCTCTGCGCAAGGGAGTGGCAGACGCCTGAGAAGCAAAATACGCATCCACCTGGGGCGTGATGTCAATCACACGCTCTGGCAGATCAAGATCGGACAACACCTGACGCGCGTCATTGAGACTGGTCTGGCTGCTCTCTTTATAGGGCATGATCAGCGGAAAGACGTGGTCTTTACCAAGCGCCAGCACCGCAAGATACGCCACCACGGCGGAATCGATTCCCCCAGAGAGTCCAAAAATAGCGTTACGATGACCAGTCTTCTGAATCTCGTCGCGCAGAAATTCCACAAGCACAGGCACTGCGCCGGCAACGCTGGTTTCCAGTTTGCGCCCGATGTCCAGAGCGCGCTCGCGCTGCATCATGACTGCTCCTCCACAAGTCTTGCCAATGTCCGTTGCGTAAAGTGAACGTCTTCATCGCGAAGCAGTGGTGTACGGTAGCGTTCCTTGCGGACACTGGCCAAATCAAGAGAAAAGATCTCCAGACGCTCCTCATGTGACGCGATCTTGCCCACCATCTCCCCATCTGGCCCCGCGATGGCCGAATGGCCAAAGAAAAATACTCCATCTTCGAACCCGACCCGATTCGCAAACACCACATAACAGGTAAAAAGTTGCGCATATGTGCGGATAAGCCGCTCCCAAAACAGTTGCGATCCCGAATACGGATCTCCGCTGAGCGCCCGCCCCGGACCCGCCGCAGGCACATACAGCACGTCCATGCCCGCCACAGAAAGCAGATAGGGAACAGAGGGATGCCAGACGTCTTCACAAATCGCGATGCCGGCGCGATAACCTGCCACCGCAAATGAATTGAGCGACTCGCCGCGGCTGAAATGTCTTCCTTCCTCAAACAGCCCGTATGTCGGTAGGTAAATTTTGCGGTGCGTATGAATAATCCGGCCGCCGCTCGCATAGACAGAACACGTGTAAAAACGATGGGCAGGGCTTTCCTCGACAAAACTGAACAGAACATCGATGCGCTGACTCGCGTGGATCAACTTCTCAATCTCGGGATCATCCATCCTGCGCGCAATCTGAAACGTAAGATCCCGAAGCAGGTATCCCGTCAGCCCGAGTTCAGGAAAGACAACCACGTGCGCGCCCTGTTCCACTGCTCGATCAATAAAGGCCAGATGCTTGTCCGCATTGGCATGGACATCTCCCAGAACAGGCCGCACCTGCCCCAAAGCGACGCGAATCGACTTCAATCCAGAATCCTCCCGCTACTACGATTCATTCGTAGTATATCACGCCAACGCCCTCATACGCTGCCATGACAACTTGCTGGCAAATCGCACGCGGACAGCCACACGCTGTTTCGCTTTGCCTGTTCGCGCACCGCGAAGTTCACCGATCTCGCGCAACAGGACCGATGGGTATTCTTCCAGCGCAACCAGCGCCTCCACATGCTCGCGGCTCAGCGGATGGATGCGGCAATAGGCGTCCAGCGCATCCTGCCGCCAGGCGCCAGACGGATTGCGATACATCATGTGATCAAACAGTTGATGCAGATCGTAGATGGGTGAATCAGTTCCCGCCAGGTCAAAATCGATCAGTTGCGCAGGCGTGCCAGACGCCAGCAAAATGTTGTGCGGCGCCAGGTCCCGGTGACAGAGCACGCCTGCCGCGCGATCGCGATTCGTCAGGGCCGTGATCTGGCGCTGGGGGAGCCTGCGCAACACCTGCTCTGCCCGACTGCGCCACTCCTCCCATTCCTCCCGCGAAATGCCCAGCAGTTCCCCCCGTTCGGCCACCTCGTCGGCTCTGGCCAGCCGGAAAGACAATTTTTGCAGAATCGTCGCGCCATGACGCAGCGCAAAGGGAATGCGCAGCCGCGCCCTGTGGAGACGCGCAGCCGCCTGCACGGCGCGCATCCGCTCGGCGGCGCTGGAAAAATCCGCATGACGGCCTGCCAGCCACGGTTCTACCGTAATCGGCGCCTGCTCAAAACGAAAGAACGGTTCCCCTGCACAGGTGCTCAGATAGGAGCGACACAACCCCGCCTGTTCGAGTTGGGTCTTTACATCGATCATCGCGCGCAGGCGCTCTTCAGACACACCTTTGTCGCCGTCATAGCGTTTGCACATAAACCGTCCGCGATCTGTGACAAGTCCGACAACACTGCGCATGGGAACTGTCGCCCAGATACGCAACCCGAAGGCTGTCTGAATGCGGCGCACTGCGTCTCCGGTCAACCAAGTTTCCATCACAACCACCCCACCGATATGACGCGTGTGGACAGGACCGGTTGAAAATCTGCCGGTCCTGTTGGGTACGTTTCGTTGCATTCAGCGCCAGTCAGCTTGAGGCGGAAGAAGACTCTCTGAACCAGGACGATTCCAGCTCCCAGAGCGATGAACTCTCGCGAATCTTGACCCCCTTATGAAAATGAGCCGCCGCTCCCTTCTGTACAGGCGCGAAAGGAGAAGTTGCGTACGGATAGACTGTTTTGTGCGCCTGCCCCATGGGACCTTTGATAATCATACCAGGCGGCAGCATGGGATCCTCACAGACAAGCGCCTCGTAGGCGGGTTGTTGCTCAATGATTTCCTCTGTAACGTACAGTTTCGCCACAGCAGGCGGAGTCTGTTTCAGCTTTGGCAGCTTGATCTTTGTTTCGTAGGTTTCTTCCGCATACTGAAAATCCGCCTTGACGTCCAGTGAAGGCGCAGGCGGTCCATAAGGGTGCGGCTGACTCGGCGCCATTTGCTGCGTGGTCGCAGGCGGTCCATACGGAGGCATTGGTTCACCGTAAGACAGCGGCGGCAGAGGCGCATAGTGGCCCGCATCCATAGGCGCATTGCCCGGAACATGAATCACCTGCCCTGGCATGATCTGGTCCGGATTTACGAGTTGCGGATTCACCAGCAGGAGTTCCTGAAAAGGAACACCGAGCTGCTTGGCGATCTTCCACATGGTGTCGCCCGTCTTGACCACGTACGACCAGACGGGTCCCGGATAACTGTAGCCGTACGGCTCGGCCGCCTGCGGCGTCATACCTGAAGCGACAGCGGGTACATTGAGACGATCCCCAATGCGCAATACATTTGGATTCGCAATGTGCGGATTTGCCGCGATGAGAGTTTGCAGCGGCAGACCGAACCGCCTCGCGATCTTCCACATCGTGTCCCCTTTTTGCACCACATACATATTCACTACATGTCAGCCTCCTAGTCGGATGTCTGTAGCAATATATGCGCGCATGGGGCAAATGACAGGGGAACAGGAAACATGGGCGTGGCGTCATACTGAAAAGAACTGCGCACCATGGGGAATGTGCGTGGGGATGGCACAAATCCGTCTGTTGGCAGTTCTTTTCAGTTTAAAATGAGTTGTGGGTCCATTATAGATTCTTCGACTAAATCTGTCAAATTTCTTATTATTCAACCACTGTTGTCTCAGCGGTCGAATAACAGGGATAGGAACCGAGATCCTTGACCGAGAACCCCGCCAGGAGACCAAGTTCCACGATCGCTTCGCGTACGGTCTCGTCCGTGTCGCGCTGCAGCAGATCAATGTAGAAGTGATAGCTGCCGAGTCCCCGGCGTGTGGGCCGCGATTCGAGTCGCGACAGGTTGATTTCATGTTTCGCCAACACTTCGAGGACCTCAAACAACGCGCCTGGATGGTCGTCTCCCAGAGCGAGCAGCAGCGATGTTTTGTACACATCAGGAGCCGTCCGCTCGCGAGCGGGCGCGCCCGCCGCGAGGCCCTGCCGCGGCAGTTCCTCGCCTGCCCTGACGAGGAGCGCGAAGCGAGTCTCATTGTACAATTCATCCTGAACATCCATCTGCAGCATCTGCAGACCCGCTTTAACCCCCGACGCGAAGTTGCCGACGCATGCAATGGACGGATCTTTCTGTTGCGCCACAAAATGAATGGCTGCGGCCGTGCTGTCCATGTCGACGTGATTTGCCCGCGGCATGAGCAGACGCAGTGTTTGCCGGCACTGCGCCAGAGCCTGGGGATGTGAGCGCACCTCCAGAATCTGCTGCGGATCTGTTCCCGCTATGCCAAAAGCGGCGTGCCTGATCGGGAACGTGACTTCTCCGCAGATATGCAGCGACGCGACTGCCAGTCGATCCAGCGTCACAAGCACGGACCCTTCGAGCGAATTTTCCAACGGCACCGCAGCCGCAACCACCTCCCCGCTCTCCAGGGCGTCAAGCGTCTGCAGCACGGAAGGATATGGGCGCGGCGCCATGTCGCCCTGATAGAGCATCTCCGCAAAGAAATGGGCAGCCTGTTCCGTGTAAGTGCCGGTGGGACCCAAATAGCCAATCATCCTGTTCTCCCTCTTTCGTCAGCAGTCGTCAGCAGTCGTCAGCAGTCGTCAGCAGTCGTCAGCAGTCGCCAGTCGTCGGCGGACGGTCAATGTCCATACACAGGCGGATACGCCGGCAGGCCAGCGCCCACGAGAGTGGTCTGCGGCACGCTTCCGATAAATACAACGTAGGCGATCGGAATCCTGGTGTCCACGCGCACAGGGGCCGTGACAAACGGAACGACCACGCTGACCTGTGCCATAATATGCAGATATAGAATGTGCACGGTCTGGTTGATGCCAGCTGTTTTGACCACGGGTTCCACCTCGCTCTGCGCAGATCCAAGAGGTATAATCCGTATCGGGATGGACGGCCCCAATGTCGCCAATATGGCGCTTCCCATCGCCTGCAGCGCCGGCACATAAATCGTGCGCTCTTCCAGTCGAGTCAGCACATGCTGAACCCGCAACGTGGTCAGGCTTTCAATGCGGGCGACTTCTGCGAAATTGAAGTGGGCGCTCGTCACGCGGCCGTTGCGGTCCTTATCGATAACCACCAGTTTTGCATACTCCGCGTCTTCGGCAATCCGTTTCGTGATCGCGTCATTGATCGCCTGCGTGGCCATCTGTCGCGCAATGCCTGTCGCCATCGCCATAAAGGGCGGACGCAGGCTGCGATCAAGCGCTTCTACGCTCTGAATGAGAGCAACCAGTGACAAAAACAGAAACAGCATACTGAACAAGGCGTACCGTTTAACCCGTGACGACTGGCGCCGCGCCCGAAAGCGAATGGGAAACGCCCCCTCGCATACTTGTCTGCTTTTATTGTATGCGGACAGGGCGAACTCATCTCATTCCGATCTGCGCAGACGAACAAATTTCCGTTTTCCGACCTGCACCACCATGCCATCCACTGGCGTCACAAGCGCTGCAGCATCCGTCAACTGAACGCCGTCAATCCGAACGCCGCCGCCCGTGATGAGTCTGCGCGCCTCCGAATTGCTGGGCGCCAGTTGGGTCACAGTCAACAGCGCATAGAGCGCGCATTCGCCGTCCGCGATTCTGAAATCGGGGATTTCGTCCGGCATGG
>JAKADD010000077.1 GCA_021820825.1 Bacillota bacterium | reverse complement strand
TCATCATACGTGGCAGGGAGTGTTCCATCACAATACGGGTAACGCGCAGCATCGCGGTGAATAAGAGAATATAAAGAATAAACAGTACGTTGATCGTTGGAAAGAAGCCCGTCAGATATTCAAGCACTGCGAGCGCCAGGACTGTGGCGGACATCCAGACCACTGCGCGCACAGGAATCCGTTTTGGCCCGAAGCCAACGACGATTGCGAGCATCAGAGCAAATGGCGCCAGTAGGTACACGTACACATGACTCAACTCCTCAGGGTGTCTTACTCGTTAACAGTGTATCATCCTTATGGATTGGATATCAAAAACAGATGATATTCGGTACAATGATCAATGTCAGAGACAACGATATGGTGGTTGATGAAGATCGAACAGATACCTGCAATCATTGATATGGACGGTATTGGAATAAGGCGTCAGGGAAAGTGGCTGTTGCAGGACATTCAGTTGCGGACGCGTGCGGGGGAGCACTGGGCGCTGCTGGGCGCCAATGGAGCCGGCAAGACAACCCTGCTGCAACTCTGCATGGGTCACCTCTGGGCTACGCGGGGAAGCATGGCCATCCTGGGTCATACCTTTGGCCAGTACGATGTGCGGGAACTGCGCAAGGCCATCGGCTTTGTCAGTGTGCAGATGGACACGCGGCTTGATCCGCATGAACAGGCGGTGAATCTGGTGATCAGCGGTCTGGCGGCGACCCACGCCCTGTTTTGCGAAAGCAGTGCGCAGGAACGCGCGCGCGCGTTGGGGCTGCTCGCTGAACTGGGGGCGCTTGCGATCGCGGATCACGCCTACGGCACGCTTTCGCAGGGAGAGCGGGGGAAGATTCTGCTGGCGCGCGCGCTGATGCCAGACCCGCAACTGCTGATTCTGGATGAACCGTGCACGGGACTGGATTTCCCATCGCGCGAACATGTCCTCGTTACGTTGTCCCAGATTGCGCAGAGAGGCAGTCCGCAAATTCTCTATGTGACGCATTATCCGGATGAAATTCTTCCGGAGATCACGCATGTCGCCGTATTGAAAAATGGTCGCCTGCTGGCGGCGGGCGCCAAGCAGGACATTCTGAACGACGCGGTCCTGAGCGACGCCTACGACCTGCCAGTGCATGTCTCGTGGCTGAACTCCATTCCAATTGTACGGGCAGAGCGTCCGCGTTAGGAGGTGAGGAGCTTGCGCATCCTTCTGGGACGAGCGGGAAGCGGAAAAACGCATACAATTCTTCGCGAAATTGCGGCAACTGTCAAAGCGGACCCGCTGGGTGCGCCCATTGTCCTGATCGTTCCCGACCAGGTGACGTTTTATATGGAAAAAGAGCTCACCACACTCGTTCAGGATGAATCAATCGCGCGCGCCCAGGTCATGAGTTTTCGCCGCTTGGCCTGGCGAGGCTTGCAGGCCGTGGGAGGACTGCCGCTCGAACCGGTCCGGAAGGCTGGTAAATATGCGCTGGTGGCCGCCGCCATTTTGCAGGCGCTCCCGAATCTGCGCGTGCTTGGACGCGCAACGCTTACAACTGCGTACATCGACCGGCTGCTGAGATTGCTGGAGGAATTCCAGGCGTCCGGAGCGACTGCCGAGCAGTTGCGTCAGTTGGCGAACGACGCTCTGGCGCCGTTGCCGTTGCGGTTGAAGATGGCGGATCTTGCGCTGATTTTCGCCAGTTATCAGGAACGCATCGCCGGAAGATTCATCGATCCCCATGATCTGTTGCCGCAATTCTGCGCTCGCGCACAGGAATGGACCATGCTCTTTGAAAGCACCCTGTATGTCGACGGGTTTGTCGGGTTTACACCGCATGAGTACGCGCTGTTGCAGACGCTTCTGAAGGTGTCCGGCTCACTCACTGTCACGCTTGGCATGCCGGGCGAACTGGCCGCGGACAGTGCGGGGAGCGTCGGAGGAATGGCTGCGGACAGTGCTGGGAGCGTCGGGTGGATGTTTGACGGCCCGGCGCTGCACTCGCCGTTTGCCCAGGCGCAGGATGTCTATCGGAGACTGGTTGCGGGAGCCGCGAAGGCGGGAATCACGCCGCAGTTGCAGATCTGCGGACTGTCTGGCGGAGCATCCCGATTTGCGCATGCGCAACGAATCGCTCATCTGGAGCAGATGTTGTACACACTGGGAGCCCCACAGTTTACCTCAGAGTCGCAGAGTCCGCCGGACGCCGATCTCGTGGTGGCGAGCGCGCCCACGCGGCGGGCGGAAGTGGACGGCGTGATTGCGGAGATCCTGCTCTGTCGCAGGACACAGCAGCTGCGCTGGCGCGACTGTGCGATCATCGTAACGGATCTCGCGGTCTATGGACCGCTGATCGCCGACGCCTGCAAAGAAATGGAAATACCCTATTTTATGGATGAACGCCGCTCGTTACAGTATCATCCTCTGGCCGAATTTGTCCTGTCCGCGCTGCGTCTGTGTGCAGAAGGATTCGCCACCGGCCCGCTTCTGAGGCTGCTTAAGACGGATTTGTTTCCACTTTCGCGCTATGCTGTCGATGAACTGGAGAATTATGCGCTCGCGTTTGGCGTAAGCGGCCCAGAATGGTTGACGCGGCAACCCCGTAACGGACAGCCGCCGTCCGCGTCCAGGGTAGAGCGCGGGCGGCTGCTGATCGCCGACATCCTCGGTCCTTTCTACCATGCATCCAGAGCGCCGGACCAGAGCGTCAAGCATGTCGCAACCCTGGTGTGGGAATTGCTCGTTCGAGTGAAGGCTGCGGAGCGGGTCGCACAGTGGGCTGTGCAGGCCAGACAGACAGGCGCGCTCGATGAGGCGGCTGTACATGAACAGGCGCTAAAGGGCACCATTTCCATCCTCGACGATATGGTATCCGCGTTTGACGAGTCCGGCATGGCGCTTTTGCACATCGCGGATCTGTTCGCGCACGCCTACAAGGGCCTGAGCATAGGGCTGATTCCCGCGAAGATCGATCAGGTGATCGTGACTGAAGTCTCGCGCGTGCGGGCGGTCGAAGTGGACACTGCGTTTTTGGTCGGGTGCAGCGACGGCCTCTTCCCACAGCGCGCCAATGAAGATGAACTGCTCACGGACAGTGAGCGCGACCTGTTGACAGACCGCTCTGTGCAGATTGCGCCCGCGTCGACCACACGGCAGATATTTGAACGCTATCGTGTCTACATGGCGCTCACGAGAGCGCGGCGCAAGCTGACACTGAGTTATCCGCTTGGCGACGAAGAGGGCAGGGCTCTGACGCCGTCTCTGCTGCTGTCACACATTCGGTCGCTGTTTGACTCTCGACAGGTGGTGGAGATCGCCTGGCCAGAACGGTCTACCGGTGTGACGCAGACTGATCTCGGCCTGTGCGTCACACCGCGCCGCGCGGCTTTCCAACTGGCTTTTGCGCTGCGGGAGAGTAGGCGCAGCAACAGCTTGCCGCCGCTTTGGCAGGCTGTATACGACGCGTTCGCCACAGGTTCTATGGCGGGTGCTGTCGCGCGACCGCTGTTGCAGGGGCTCGCGCCCGCAGCGGACAGTGAGCCGCTTGAAAAGTCGCTGACCAGGGCGCTGTATGGTGAGCAAATCGCCGGCAGCGTCTCGCGGTTTGAACGTTTTGCGGCCTGTCCGTTCGCTCATTTTGGCGAATACGGCTTGCGTCTGCGGCCGCGCGCTCTGCTGACGGTTGATCAGCGAACTCGCGGTGAACTTGTGCATGAAACGCTGCACCGTTATGTCGAACAGTTGCAGGAGTCGAACGTATCCTGGGGAGCGTTGGATCACCCTGCGGCGCGAGCGCTCCTGGATGACGTATATGAGCGCGTAAAGGAGCGCTTTCGCTCCCGCCTGTCTGTGGTGAGCGCGCGCACAGAACGAGAACTGGACTATGTGCGCCGGACGCTTGTGCGCGCCGTCGGCATATTGACAGAACACGCGCAGCGCAGTGAATTTTCGCCCCGCCTGACAGAGCAGTCATTTGAATTTATCTGGCCGGGTCCATACAAGGCGGTGCTGCGCGGCCGCATTGACCGAATCGATGCGGCGGAACACGATGGAACGCACTGGTTTCGCATTATTGATTATAAAAGCGGTGAGCGGAGCGTCGAGGTGGATCGCGTCTACTATGGGCTGTCGTTACAACTCTTTCTGTATGCGCAGGTCGTTGAACAGAGAAGCGTCGAATTGCTGGGCGCTCCGCATTCTTTCGCAGGGCTGTTCTACTTTCCGGTGATGGATCCAATCCGGTCCGTTGCGGCCCCAACGCCTCTGGCAGAGGCGGAAACGGCAACTCGCACGCGGATCAGGATGCGGGGCCTGCTGTTCCACGAACCCTCTTTAGTGCCGCTGCTGGACCATCTGAACGAGAGTGGGAAAACGGATCTGTTCCCGCGTTTTCTGAAGAAAGACGGGAATTTTGACGGTCGCAGCCTGACCGTGACACACACGGACTGGCAGCGTCTTGTCACCCACACGACCCGCACTGTCACGGATCTGACGCGACGCATCCATGGCGGGGAAACGGCGGTGGCGCCGTATCGGCACGGAAATGTCCGGGCGTGTGACACCTGTGCTTTGCAGGCGCTCTGTCAGTTTGAGCCGGGTGTGAGCGGGGGCTACAGAAGTCTGCCGAAGTTGCCGCCTGCGGCCGTGTGGGAGCGGTTGGGGATGCTGCGCGACGCGCCGGGAGACGGGGTGAACGAAAGTGGCTGAACGGGTTTGGTCGCAAGCGCAGGAACAGGCGATCACGACGCGCGGCGAGGCTGTGCTGGTGTCGGCGGGAGCAGGTTCCGGGAAGACGTCGGTGCTGGTGGAGCGTGTCAAACGCCTTGTGCTGGAGGATGCTATCGATATCGACCGCATCCTGATCGTAACGTTTACGGAAGCGGCGGCTGGCGAGATGCGCGCACGGATCGCGGGCGCCCTGCGGGAGGCTCTCGCAGAACGCCCGTCTGACGCTTATCTGGCGAGACAGATTCATCTGTTAGACCGCGCGGCGATTTCTACGCTGCACAGTTTTTGCCTGCAGGTGATTCGTTCCGCCGCCCTTGAGCTGCCCGTCGATCCGGGTTTTCGGATCGCTGACGAAGAGGAAGCGGGTATGCTGCGTTTCGGTGTTCTGGAACAGCTTCTTGACGACAGCATACAGTCGGGGGAGGAAGCGTTTCTGGCGCTTTCGGACCGCTACAGCGGCTCGTTCGGCGATGCGCGGCTGGGGCGGCTGATTCTGGAACTGTACGACTTCACGCGCAGCCAGCCGCATCCCGAAGACTGGCTGAACGCCGCTGTGCAGCGCTCGGAACTGGATGCAACGCGAACGCTTTCAACCGTCAGTTTTGCGGCGGAACTCTTTGCCTCTTTCGAACACGCGCTGCGCTACGCAGCGGATGTAACGAGGGAAGCCATGGTAGTCTGTGAACGGGACGCCGCGCTGGCTGCGTATGAAAAGACTCTGCAACGTGACGCCGTTCAGATCGATGCCGCTGTGCAGTGCGTATTGCAGCGCGATTATGAAGGACTTAGGCGATCCGTTTCCGTTCCCTTCTCGCGTCTCGCGCAGGCGCCTGACGCCGCGGATTGGGGCAAGGAGCGCGTGAAGGAACTGCGCGCCAAGGCCAAACAGGCGGTGACCGACATCGCGGATCGGATGGCCGCAAGAAGCGAAGCGGAACTGCTGGCCGATCTGTCTGCGGGAGCCGACGCGTTACGGGCGCTGGCACAGCTTGTGACCGGATTTGCGCATGCGTACCAGGAGGTCAAACGGCTGCGCGGTTGTGTGGATTTCGCAGATCTGGAGCATCTGTCGTATCGTGTCCTGGCCGACGAACAGGGTGGTCAAGGGCTATTGGCGATGCAATTCGCACAGCGTTTCGAGGCCATTCTGATCGATGAATATCAGGACACGAGCCCCATTCAGGACGCGATTCTGAGTCTGGTTGCGCATGCTGACCATGCGAACGAGTTCCAGGTCGGCGATGTGAAGCAGAGCATCTATCGCTTCCGGATGGCAGAACCCAACCTGTTTCTGCGTAAATACGACCTCTATGCCAGCGGCCAGGGCGGCCGGCGCATTGACCTCCAGGACAATTATCGGAGCAGGGAGGGTATCGTCGACGCGGTGAATTTTCTGTTTGGCCAGTTATTTGCGCCTGTGTTGGGCGGGATCACTTATGATGAGAGCGCCCGCATGCGCGCGCAGGCGGCCTATCCTCCGCTTGCGGGCGAACTGTCGCTGGCGGGTCCGGTGGAACTGCATCTGATTGACAGGACAGCCGACGACGCGTCAGATCCAGCCGCGGAAGAGGCGACTTCTCGCCGTGAAGAGGGAGAGGAAAATCCGGAGGAAGAAGCGTTTCTTTCCGACCGGGACGCGTCGGAGGGTCTGTCAGCCATTGAACTGGAGGCGCGAGTGATTGGCCGGCGACTGGTGGATCTGCACAGGAGCCGGGTTTTGGTCTGGCAACCGGACACTCGTGAGCACCGGCCGATCAGATGGCGTGATATGGTTGTGCTGTTGCGCTCTAAAGCGGGTCGTGTAGAACCCATGTTGCGCGTATTCAGGCAACTGGGCATTCCGGTTCACGGTGAGTCGGACAGCGGTTACTATACTGGTTTGGAAATGCGCCTGGCGCTGGCATTGCTTGACACCGTGGACAATCCGTTGCAGGATATTGCCCTGGCCAGTGTTTTGCGCTCGCCGATTTGTGGATTTCAGACCAGTGAACTGGCTATGCTGAGAGGGTATGCGAAAGACAGTATGGCGCAGGCTGTCAAACGCTGTGCGGCGCAGGAACGAACAGGCCTGAGCGTCGGCGCCGCCGCGCTGGCCAATCGTGCGCGCGACTTTCATGAGCGGTTGCAGGGTTGGCGAACTTTTGCGCGGACGCATTCCGTTACAGAGAGTGTTACGCATCTGCTCACGGACAGCGGGCTGTCTGATTTCGTCACGGCGCTGCCTGACGGAGCCGTTCGTTTGGCCAACCTGAGAGCGCTCAAACGGCAGGCGGCGGCGTACGATGAATTGTACGAAGGCAGGTTCAGCGGCTTCGTCGCCTTTCTGAGGGATCACCAGGTGCGCGAAGGCGACGCTGGTTCTGCGCGGGCGCTGGGAGAAAATGAAGATGTTGTGCGTGTGATGACCATTCACAAGAGCAAAGGGCTGGAGTTTCCCGTCGTGTGCGTCGCCGACCTTGGCAAACAGTTCCGGTTGCGCGACGCAGAATTGCCAGTCCGCTTTCACCGCACGCTCGGCCTGGGAGCGGATATGGTCGATCTTCAGCGCATGGAGCGTTGGACCACCATCGCAGTGATGGCGATCGACGCGGTGGAACAGAAGGAACGACTCTCTGAGGAGGCGCGAATTCTCTATGTGGCGTGCACACGGGCAAGGGAAAAACTGATTCTTGTGGGCAGTATGCGCAAACTGGTTGCTGCCTGGACGGGATGGACCGATCAGGCAGGTCCACAGGCAGGCCAACGCTGTCTGGAGACTTCCGTGCTGCTGCGTGCGAAGCGGTATCTGGACTGGATCGGACCTGCGGTGTACCGGTTTGCGGCAGACGGTTCTCCGCTTTTCGCGGTGACCCTGTGGGGGAAAGCGTTTGACAGGCAGGCGCCCGCAGCGGCGGCGGCGTCCAGGGATCCGGTTGACTGGCGTGCGGTCAGCGAGTTGCGGGAAGGCGCCATTGGCAGTCTGTATACGGTTGATCAAAGAGAACGCCAGGCGCTCGCGGACATGGTGGCGGACCGCGTCTGGACGGGTTCTGGCAAAACGCTCGACGCGCCCGCGAAGATGAGTGTGACAGAATGGAAAAACAATTGGCAAGACGCTACTCTTGAGGATGAGCGCCTAGACGCGGGAACCAGCATTCT
This sequence comes from Bacillota bacterium, assembly GCA_021820825.1. The sequence goes on along the minus strand of JAKADD010000077.1, from coordinate 1,547 downwards.
GCCGCTTGCGCGCGTCAGTCTGGAACGTCCGCGGTTTGTCCAGCGTGATCGTGCGCTGACAGGCGCCGAACGGGGCACGCTCTTTCATGTCGCGATGCAGCACGTGTCTCTTGCGCAGAATCTGGCGCAAGAATCTGTGGTGAGCGCTGAGTTGTCTGCCTTGGCGGCTCGCGGTTTTCTGCCGCAGCAACACGTTGGCGCCGTAAGCGTAGGGGAAATCGCCGTCTTCTTTCAGTCGCCTCTGGGGCAACGCATGCTTAGTGCTCCAGATCGGGTGCGCAGAGAGGTCTCTTTTACGATGGCGATGCCGCTGTCTCGGCTTGACGGCGGACGCTCTGACCGTTTTGCAGACGCTGACGGCGATCGCGTGCTGGTGCAGGGCACGGCGGACTGTTTGATCGTCAATGAAGAGGGCGTCATACTTCTCGACTATAAAACGGATCGTGTGTATGGTGATTGTATGGAGTCTGCCAGGCAATACGAATTGCAGGTTGGGCTTTACAGGGAAGCGATTGAGCGTGCGTACGGCAGACAAGTGTCGGCAGTGTATCTTTACTTTTCCAGTGTCCGCCAGCTTGTTCAGGTGGCGGGCGCACAAGCATAGGGAGACGATGAGCGTGAACGCAGCAGAAGAGAGAATACTCGAAACGGTGTCCGAACGGACAGAGCTTGCTCTGCGATTGAGAGAGAAAATCATGATCCTGGACGGCGCAATGGGAACGATGATCCAACGCCTGGGTCTGACCGCAGAGGATTTTGGCGGAGAGGAGTACGAGGGGTGCAACGAGTATTTGACGATGACCCGGCCAGACGCGATCGCCGACATCCACGCCGCCTATCTGGAGGCGGGGTCTGACATCATCGAGACCAACACGTTTGGGGCGACAGGGATTGTGCTGGCGGAATATGGGCTGGCACATCTTGCGGAAGAAATGAACATTGCCGCCGCCCGACTCGCCAAGGAAGCCGCTCTGCGGTTTTCTACGCCCGACTGGCCGCGTTATGTCGCCGGGTCCATGGGTCCGACAACCAAGACGCTGTCTGTCACTGGCGGTGTCACCTTTTTGCAAGTGGTCGAAACGTACTACGAGCAGGCGTGCGGCCTGCTGCGGGGCGGAGTCGACGCGCTTCTGCTCGAAACTGCACAGGATACGTTAAATGTCAAGGCTGGCGGAATCGGTATTGAACGCGCCTTTGCAGAAGTGGGACGAAGAGTTCCGATCATGATCTCAGGTACGATCGAACCGATGGGAACAACGCTCGCCGGGCAAAATATCGAGGCGTTCTATATCTCTGTCGCCCATCTCAAGCCGCTGTCAGTCGGCTTGAACTGTGCGACGGGACCGGAGTTCATGCGCGACCATGTGCGGACACTGGCGGGTCTGTCGCACGCGGCTGTCAGCTGTTATCCAAATGCAGGCCTTCCTGATGAAGATGGCCACTACCACGAATCGCCGACCAGTCTCGCCTTGAAGATGACGGCGTTTGCCGAACAGGGCTGGATCAATATCGCGGGCGGATGCTGCGGAACGACGCCGGAGCATATT
>JAKADD010000076.1 GCA_021820825.1 Bacillota bacterium | reverse complement strand
AATCCACAGTGCGTCCTTTGCCATCAGTCAGACGTCCATCGTCCAGCGCCTGCAAAAGGACGTTGAACACCTCCGGATGCGCCTTTTCCACCTCATCAAGAAGCACAACAGAGTATGGTTTGCGGCGTACTTTTTCCGTGAGTTGCCCACCTTCTTCGTAACCCACGTAGCCAGGAGGCGCCCCCACCAGACGAGCGGCTGTATGGCGCTCCATATACTCTGACATGTCGATTCTGATCATGGCGTCTTCATCGCCGAACATCGCCTCGGCGAGCGCCCGCGCCAACTCCGTTTTGCCGACGCCCGTCGGCCCCAGAAAAATGAACGATCCGATTGGCCGTTTGGGATCTTTAAGCCCCGCGCGCGCGCGGCGAATGGCCCTGGAAACCGCCGCCACCGCCTCATCCTGGCCAATCACGCGTTCATGCAGCAATTTTTCCATATTGAGCAACTTCGACGATTCCGCTTCAGCCAGCTTCTTCACCGGGATTCCCGTCCAGCTCGCCACAATATCCGCAATATCTTCATCCGTAACGGCTACATCGTGCGAATCCTGCCGTTGTTGCCATTCCAGACGGCGCTGTTCGAGATCGTCGCGCAGGTGCTGTTCCTGATCCCGCAACGACGCCGCCAATTCGAATTCCTGCCCCTGGATGGCCGAGTCTTTTTCGGAGCGAATCTCCTCCAGCTTGACTTCCAGTTCCTTCAGATTCGGAGGCGCTGTATACGTGCGCAACCGTACGCGCGAAGCCGCCTCATCAATCAGGTCGATGGCCTTGTCAGGCAGGAAACGGTCGGTGATATAACGGTCGGACAGCCGGACTGCCGCCTCCACCGCCTGGTCTGTGATTTGCACACGATGGTGCGCCTCATAGCGGTCACGCAGACCATGCAGAATCTGAATCGCTTCGGCGGCGGTCGGTTCCTCCACCTTGATGGGTTGAAAACGGCGTTCCAGCGCGGCGTCTTTTTCAATGTGTTTGCGATATTCATCCAGGGTCGTGGCCCCGATACATTGCAACTCGCCTCGCGCCAGGGCCGGTTTCAAGATGTTGGATGCGTCAATCGCGCCTTCCGCACCGCCTGCGCCAATCAGTGTGTGCAGTTCGTCAATAAATAGAATCACGTTTCCCGCCCCGCGAATCTCGTCCATAATTTTCTTGAGCCGATCTTCGAATTCTCCGCGATATTTCGTTCCCGCCACAACCGTACCCATATCGAGAACCATCACACGCTTGTTGCGCAGTGTCTCCGGAATCTCGTTTGACACGATGCGCTGCGCCAACCCTTCCGCAACCGCAGTCTTGCCAACACCCGGTTCCCCAATCAGGACAGGATTGTTTTTCGTGCGCCGCGACAACACCTGAATCACACGTTCAATCTCCGCAGCGCGTCCGATGACCGGATCGAGCTTGGAGTCGCGCGCAAGCGCCGTCAGGTCGCGGGCCAATCCATCAAGCGTCGGCGTGCTGGCAGTCTGGTTGTTGTCCGAGGCGTTCTCCTGCGTATCGCTGCCAAGGAGTTGCAGCACCTGTTGGCGGGCCTTGGTCAGATTGACGCCCAGATTGCTGAGCACACGCGCCGCGATTCCTTCACCTTCGCGGATCAGGCCGAGCAGGATGTGTTCCGTGCCGATGTAGTTGTGGTTGAGTTTACGGGCTTCGTCCATGGACAGCTCGATGACCTTTTTCGCCCGCGGCGTGTATGTTGTGCCCGTGGCATTGCCGGGGCCGTGCCCAATAATTTTTTCGACTTCCCGCTGAATCTTGTCGCTCGTAAGCCCCAGGCTGATCAGCGCTTTCGCCGCAATACCCTCGCCTTCCCGCACGAGACCAAGCAGAATATGCTCCGTGCCAACACCAGGATGGCCCAGTCGAACAGCTTCTTCATGAGCCAGAGTCAGTACCTTCTGCGCTCTCTCCGTAAAGCGATTGAACAACATAACGTTCCCCCATTTCTTTTCAATATCCTAAACAGCCATCCAACTCCATCCAGTTGCCGGTCCCGGTCATCCGGTCACTCGCCGTCAGTCATGCGCAGGCGTTCCCGCATCAGCGCCGCACGCTTGACGTCGCGTATCGCCGGACTCATCTCATGACCATAGTATTTCTGCAGAAACCCCGGCTGAGTGGCCACCATCAGTTCCTTCAATATGTTCGCCGAGACGCCTTTGATAATACCGAGATCAATCCCCAACCGCACATCGGAAAGTCTCTGCATCGCCTCTTTGGAGTCGATCTGCCGCGCATACGCCAATATGCCAAAGGAACGACAGACGCGATCCTCAATCTGTTCCTTGCCGTCGCGAAGCAAATACTGACGGGCGCCACGTTCATGATCCACAATCTGTCTTGCGACGCCATGCAGGTTGCCGATGATCTCCTCTTCGCTCTGTCCCAGTGTAATCTGGTTGGAGATCTGAAACAGATTGCCCAGGGCGTCTGTTCCTTCGCCGTAGATGCCTCTGACTGCCAGCCCCACATGTGTGACCGCCGAAAGAATGCGTCCGATCTGGCCAGTCAACACCAGCGCCGGGAGATGCATCATGACCGACGCGCGCATTCCCGTTCCGACATTGGTCGGGCATGCTGTCAAATAGCCCTTTGTTTCGTCGAACGAATAATCCAGTGTTTCCTCCAGCGCGTCATCCAGCCGATCGACCATCTGATAGGCGCCATCCAGTTGATAGCCAGGCAGCAGGCACTGCAGGCGCAGGTGATCTTCTTCATTCAACATGACGCTGATCTCTTCATCGCTGCGCAGCATCACCGCTCCGCCGGACGCCTCCAGGAGAGCGGGACTGATCAGGTGTTTTTCCACCAGCACCTGCTTCTCCACGTCGGTGAGATCCGCCATTTTCAACAGTTCGAAATTCCCCAATTCCCGGTTGGCAAGTTGTTTGGCTGCCGCTGCCACCTCATCAAACAGGCTCTGCTTGTCACGTTCTGTCGCCAACATCGGGAAAGGCCGATTCGTCAAATTGCGAGCGATACGGACCCGGCTGCTGATGACGATGTCTGAATCAGGACCATCATCGCGCAGCCATTTGCTTGTGGTGTTGGATAAAAAATCGCTCAACGACACTGCCGTTCACCTCCTACGCCTGCGATTCAAGCTGTTGTTCGAGATAGCGAATCCGGTCCCGCAACCGGGCGGCGTCTTCAAACCGCTCTTCGACCACCCGCATATGCATCTCCTGACGCAATTGATTCAGTTCCCGACGCGCCCCGATGACTCCACCGCGCCGTCTGGGAATTTTGCCTGTATGTTGATCGGAACTCTGAACTCGCTTGAGCAGGGTTCCCAATTCGCGGGAGAACGCCTGATAGCAATCCGGACATCCGAATCGCCCGGTCTGGGCAAACTGTTGAAATGTAAGCCCGCAGTTTTCACATCGCGAAGCGGGCGCATTGGAACCAGGCGGCATCGCCGTTGGATCGAGATGAAGCAGCCCGGACAGCAACTGATTGACTGAAAATGCTCCGATCATCGCTTCATACGCTGCCTGCCCCTTATCGCGGGCACACGATTCACACAGATGAAACTCACTCTTTTGCCCCTGCACAATCTCTGTAAAATGTACGGTGGCAGGACGCTCGCCGCATTGCTCACACAGCATGGGCAACTCCCTCCTCAGCGTTTTTAAGAATCGTTGCTGCGATACCCATACACCGCCGCCAGCATTGAACTCAGCAGACGGGCCCTCAATATGTCCCGCTCCGGCAGGGGGAGCAGCAACGTGTCTCGGGAGACAGCCACACGCAGGAGAGATGCCTCACGCTGCGATAGAATGCTGTCACTCTCAAGCCGCCAGATAATCCCCTCAGCCTCTTTTTGTGGAATACTGTCACCCACGGACCGCAGCAATTGACTGATTTCGTTGATGTGCTGAGACGCGATCCGCCTAATGCGAATATATCCCCCACCGCCCCGCTTTGATTCCACAAGATACCCGCGCAACGGTGTAAAACGCGTCGCAATGACGTAGTTGATCTGCGACGGAACACAGGAGAAGATTTCTGCCAGTTCGCTGCGCTGCACTTCAATCACGTCGTCGCTGCGTGACAGCAATTCAGAAAGATACGTTTCGATCAGATCAGCAGTACTCTTCACGTTTACAATGTCTCACTCCTGACTTTGACTAATCTTGACCTTATGGGTTTAGTATAATCAGTTTTCCCGCAAAAGTAAACGCCAATCAGCAACATTTTTTTGACAACCTCACAAGTCAAACACTCCTGCACAACTGCTTTCCTACACGCCCGTTTCATGCTTTCCTACACAACTGTTTCGATTTTCCTACACGCCTGTTTCATGTTTCTGCACGCCTGTTTCTAACGATAGGATTTCCGAAAAGCGCGAGACAATACGTGTGGCGCCAACAAGTTCTGGACCGTTTGCGAATCCGAAAGCGCAACCGATTACTGGCAGGCCGTTTTTCAAACCCGCCTCCACGTCGGAGGAACGGTCGCCAACCATAACGGCGTAACGGCCCGGAATATCCTGAAGCACTCTGGCCACCAAGCGCACTTTGGAGTCCACTCTGTACCCGCTGGCGCTGTACAACCCCGCAAAATAAGGCTGCAAGCCAAAGACGTCTACAATCGTCTCAATGTACCGCTGTTGACCATTGCTCGCCACAGCAAGCATTGCCCCTTCTTCATACAATTGACGCAGCGTTTCAGCCACGCCATCGTACAATGCCCCCGTTCCCTGCAACAGCAAAGCGATCTCCTCTTCGAGAAGCCAGGCGTCAGCAAGTTCCTGCTCGGTGCGAGACAGCGAACGACCCAGTAAACGTCTCCATATCATATCGTGAGTCTGTCCAAATGTATCGGCGATCTGAGTGTCTGTTATGTTCTGAGGCGTTTCGACGCCGTGCTCAGCAAGGCGCGTGAACAGTCTGCGAAACGCCTGAAACGCAACGAGTTCTGTTTGAAACAATGTGCCATCCATATCAAAAATCCACAGTTCACCAACTCTTGTCACAAATGACACTCTCCTCACAACCCAGTTCTCCAGAATTCATTGACGGACCGTAAATAAAACTGCTAAACTAGCGTAAACTCTTTGCCAATCCACTGCGTAAACTCTATGCCAATCCGCTTGTTTTATAGCGTCGGTCACTGTGCAAAACGCGTTCATTCATCTGTGTCTTTCTTTATTTTTTCCCATTAGGAGGCGCGACAATGACAACCAACAGATATGAGGAAATTGCGCGCGCCGCCATCACACTATTCGATCAGAAAGGATACCACGCCACCTCGGTTCAGGATATCGCAGACGCGGTGGGACTGCAAAAAGGAAGCCTATACCATTACATCGAAAGCAAAGAGGAATTGTTGCTGCGCATCGCCAGCCAGTCAATCAATGGCTTTAATCGTGAACTGGAGATCATCCGCAACCGCAAAACAGCGGCGAAGGACCGTCTCATACAGGCGATCCACCATCACTTTAACATTGTGACCGGAGACATACAAATGACCACAGTCCTTTTGCGGGAAGCGTTCCTGCTTGGCGACGAGCAGCAGAGCGCGGTCAAACAGGCTACGGATCGATACCTTGATCTCTGGGTCGACATTATTAAGGAAGGGATGGACAATCATGAATTCCGGCCCGGGGACGCGCGCCTGACTGCGCTGTCCATCCTCGGCTCGTGCAACTGGGTGTACCGCTGGTACGACGGAAGCGGCTCCAAGACACCCCAGCAGATCGCAGACTACTTTTGCGAACTCTCGCTGAAAGGCATTCTGGCATAACGATTTTCACGAAGCCACTTTGACATCGGTATCCCTGGAGGAATGATAGATGAAAAAACTGCGAATCCGCTGGGAAGGAGCGCAGCTTGTCAATCACAGTTTGGCCTATGTAAACCGGGAACTCTGTTTGGGTCTTTCCGCATTATCTGATGTGGAGCTCAGCATCCTCCCCACGGAACCAGACACTTTGAATGCTCTGTCTTATCCACGCCTGGATAGAATCGTTTCCAATTATCACGTATCACTCACAGATGTCGACTTTCACATCGCCCATCAGTGGCCGCCAAATTTCTCCCGCCCGATGGCAGGCAAATGGATCCTATGCCAACCATGGGAATACGGGGCCGTTCCTAGACTGTGGATTCCCCATATATTATATGAAATAGACGAATTATGGGTGTATAGTGAGTATAACAAGCAAACCTACATTCAGTCCGGTGTGCCTGCGGAAAAATTATTTGTATTCCCCCTTGGTATTGACCCCGCCCTGCACACAACAACAGGAGATCGCCATCCGCTTCCGACAGCAAAGACATGGAAATTTCTGTTCGTCGGTGGAACTATCTGGCGAAAGGGCATTGATATACTTTTGCGCGCTTATATGAATACCTTCACCCGTTCCGATGATGTGGTGTTGGTCATCAAAGATTTTGGCGCTGATTCATTTTATAATGGTCAGACCCATCGTCAAATGATTGAGGAGATGATCAAGCAACCAGACGCGCCAGAAATTCTCTACATCAGCGACGATCTATCCGAGTCCGAGATGGCCAGTTTGTATCGTGCCTGTGACTGCTTGGTTCATCCCTACCGCGGCGAGGGCTTTGGATTGCCCATTCTGGAAGCAATGGCGTGCGGGCTTCCCGTCATCGTGCCGAATGACGGACCTGCACTGGACTATACGACACCGACAACCGCATTCCGGATCCCTTCATCTCGCGTCAAAATGGAGAAAAAACAGATTGGCGACATGGATACCATTGACTTCCCACAATTCATTCAAGTGGATGAATCCATACTGTGTAAAACAATGCGCACTCTATATGAAAATCGCGATTTTGCACGCTCAGTGGGAATCGCATCCAGTCAACACGCGCGCCAATTTTTTACATGGAATGCGTCGGCGCGTCGTGTATACAGCCATTTGCAGTCCATTCGCACCAACAAAACAATGCCCGAACATATCGACTGGTCCACAGAAGCCAAGGCAAAACTGACATCCGGTGATCTGCAGACCAGCGCTTGGCTGTGGCGGAAAACACTAAAGGAACAACCGGACCATCTTGAAGCGCTGTTCAGCCTGGGAACTCTTTGTACACTGTTCCGGCAATATGGAGAAGCGATCACGCACTTAACCAGATGCTTATCACAAACTGACGACCGCGCTCTGTTGCAAAATATTCATTATTATTTAGGTCTCTCAACATACGAACTGCTGCAGTACTCCGCGGCAGTTCAACATTTTACTGATGCGCTCACATTTGGAGAAACAGCAATCATCCGAGACGCATTGAACAATGCCGAACGGGAAATGCGACTGCGGCGCCCAAAACTGGAGGCTCATTCAGTCGAAGACACGGAACAACTGCTTCGCGCTGTTGCCCACGCTTTTGAGGGACCGACAACAGTACTCCGGGAACGCCGAAAACAATGGGTGGGCTTGTTCAAGGCAGGCGAAATCGTATTGGATATCGGGTGCGGGGACGGCATTTTCATGGAGTTGTTACGGGACAACGGAGTTGCCAGCGAGGGGATAGACCTTGATCCCGTGAAAATAGAAACGGCTCGCACTAAAGGACTCCACGTCTCTTGCGCCTATGCTGAAGATTACTGTCAAAACAAAACAGCAACTTATGACGGCGTGTTTTTAGGCCACATCGTGGAACATCTGTCTCCGCAGGCGGTTATTGAACTGCTTGGCCAGGCGACGAGAGCTCTTAAACCCGGCGGAAGAATCGTTATTTTGACTCCCAATATAGGAAATCCCATAGTCCAGGAACATTTTTGGTTGGATGTAACCCATATTCGCCCTTATCCCCGACTTCTGATAATGGAGATGTTGACAGCTCTCGGACTGACGATTGCGGAGAAAGGGTCCTTAGAGAACGATCAAGAATATTATGTCGTGGGAAAAAAAACGTCTGTGTCACTCATTTGGGAGTCTCCAGTGTTTAACACTTCAGGATATGCGACGGAAGGAAAAACTCATCTTGAGGCGTTGCGGACATATCCCTATGCCATTAATCTGATCTTGCGAGAAACCGCCCCTCTTACAGATTTGTTTCCGGCAGCGTTCGTTCAATACGCGCAGGGGTTACTCGCAAATGAGCACAAAGAACCACTGGTGCATATACAATTCGTACCCGGTCATTACTTTCTGACCCCGAAGGCGCCGATCTCGATCGGCCGCACTATGTTCGAGACGGATCGCATTCCTGAAGACTGGGTATATACGTGTAATCAATTGTCCGAAATTTGGGTGCCCAGTCAGTTTAATCGGGACACGTTCACTTCCAGCGGAGTGAACCCTGAGAAAATCAGAGTCATTCCTTGCCCATTGGATTTTGACTTTTATTCTCCACAACCAGGAAAGGAAGAGTTTCGCAAGGCTAACCCGCAACTGCGGCGATTTGTCTTTCTCTCGATTTTTGACTGGAATTACCGCAAGGGATGGGATATATTACTACAAGCGTTCGCGGAAGAGTTTCATCCACAGGAAGATGTATCGCTACTGCTTAAAATTTCTCTTTTTTCCAATTCCGATCCAATGGCCGATATTCGCAAATACCTCCATAGTTTGGGTCGTGATGTACATGATGTGGCTAACATCCAGGTCATCAGTTCATTTTTGTCTGATGCACAGATCCGTGGATTATACGTTGGATCAGATGCCTTCGTTTTGCCAACACGAGGTGAAGGCTGGGGTCGGCCTTATATGGAAGCCATGGCAATGGGCATCCCTGTTATCGGCACGAAGTGGAGTGGAAATTTAGAGTTTATGAACGATCAAAACAGCTATCTGATTGATATCGATGGTTTGGAAACAGTAGACACACAGATGGAGCACACTTTCTATAGAGGACATCATTGGGCAAAGCCAAATGTTGCCGCCACCCGAAAACAGATGCGCTATGTCTTCGAACAGTACCGAGACGCAAAAATTGTGGCCGGATCAACACGGCAGGATCTGAAAGACAAGTACAGTTCCTCCGTTATCGCTGAACAGATGCATAGGAGAATCCAGGAACTCATCTCACAATTATAGGATTCCTCAAAACAAAAGACAGGATGATGAGTTCCGGGAGGGGCTCATCCTGTTTTTATGTAAAGCCGAAACGCACCATCCGCGGCTCACATGGTTTGTTGCCTGGAAACGTCCTGCTCTCCCGGGTGTGAGAAGGGGATTAAAGTTTCAGACGATGAGCTCGCACAGGTCAATTTGAAGCGCAACGACTTTCATGGCGAGTGGAATTGCGAGATCGCGCCAGTTTCCGATGAAAAAGTTATTTCGTAAAGGTTCCTTAAATCTAGAACATACTTCATACTATAGCAAATCGGAAAGAACGCCAAAAGGCACTCTCTCCTGTTTTTGGTTGCATACTGTGTTTGTTCGTTGTGAGCCGTGGTGTAC
>JAKADD010000075.1 GCA_021820825.1 Bacillota bacterium | reverse complement strand
ACGGGAATTCGGATGGTCCGTGCCTGATCTGCAATCGCCCGCGTAATCGCCTGCCGAATCCACCAGGTGGCATAGGTGCTGAACTTGTATCCTTTTCTGTAGTCAAACTTCTCAACTGCCTTGATCAGTCCCATATTGCCTTCCTGAATGAGATCCAGAAAGAGCATGCCGCGTCCCACGTAGCGCTTCGCGATGCTGACAACCAGTCGCAGATTGGCTTCCGCCAGTCGCCGTTTGGCTTCTTCGTCGCCTTCCTCAATCCGCTTGGCGAGCTGAATCTCATCATCGGCGGACAACAGGGGTACGCGCCCGATCTCCTTCAGATACATGCGCACCGGGTCATTGATCTTGACGCCCGGCGGCACGGTCAAATCCGTGAGATCAAACTCGTCTTCCGGACGGGCTTCCCGCTCCGTCAATTCATCTTCCGGTGCGGCGTCTTCATCGGCTTCTTCGGCGTCTTCATCATCCACCTCATTCACAACTTCAATGCCAAGGTCGGTGAGTTGCTCGAAAAAGTCTTCGATCTGCTCGCTCTCCTGCTCAAAAGGAGACATCCGGTCCATGATCTCAGTGTATGTCAAGACGCCCCGCTTTTTCCCGGAAGACAGCAGATGTTCCCGGACGTCCTCCAGCGTTTGGCCAAGCTGTGCTTCGTCTTGCAACTCTTTGTTCATCTTCCGCTCCTCCTCTCGGTACTTAAGCCCTTGCGCGAACTTACCGCACCCCAGTCGACAACTCTCTTTGCAATCGCCACAGTTCTGCCTCCATCGCCTTCATTCCCGCGACGTCGCCGCGCTCGCTGGCCTGTTTCAACTGCGCTGAAACGTTGGCCAACTCCAGTTCAACACCGTATGCGATCACGCATTGAATGCAATCCCGAATCGCCTTCGAAACTCTCCCCGCATCCACCGTTTCCGGCGCGTGGTGCAACAGCCTGGTGGCAAACTGGAGAACCTCGGGATCATCGACGGTGCTGAGGAACAGTTCTGGATCGGCCTGCTCGTGGTCCGCGTAAAATGTGAACAGATAAGCTTGCAATGCACTATGAATGGGTAATGAAAATTCCGCTGCCAAACTGTTTTCCACTTGTTTCGCCACAGCCGCATCGAGTAACATATAGGTCAGAAGTTGCCGTTCGGCCTCCTCATGTCCGGCGGGCAGTCTGTCGTTGCCCGGTGGACGCTCCACAGTGTAGGCTCGGCTCACAGTATTCCACTTTTTTACACTTCTATCCGTGGAAGCGTGTTTTTCTTTTGCGCGCAACTGCGTTTGCAAATCCTCCCGCAGTGCGGACAACGAGATGTTGTACGTCTTGCCAAGCCACTCAATCGTCGCTTCCCGTTCGATGGAACTCTCCTCATTGGCGACGCTCTGCAGGGCCTCGCGCAAGTATTCGACCCGTCCTGACGACATGTGATCCGGGTGCTTGTGGGTGAGCATGAGGAGTTCAAATTGCAGCGCACCCATCGCCCGCTCAAGGATATTCGCGCGAAACGCCTCTGCTCCCTGCTCTCGAACCCACTCGTCCGGGTCGCTGCCCTGGGGCATTTGCGCGACTTTTACAGGCACCTGCAAGGCGCGCAGCACCTCAATGCTTCTCTGCGCCGCCTGTCTTCCCGCCGCATCTCCGTCGTATACCAGGATGACCTCTTCCGCCACGCGCCGCAAGAGCCCTGCCTGTTCCGGAGTGAGCGCGGTTCCAAGGGTTGCAACCGCGTTTAGAATCCCCGACTGATGCAGTCCGATGACATCCATGTACCCTTCGAGCAACAGCACCTTGCCAGTTTGCCTGATGGCCTGCCTGGCCCGCGAGTACCCGTATAGCACATGGCCTTTTCTGAACAGCGGGGTCTCCTGTGTATTCAGGTACTTGGGTTCCTCGCTGCCCAGCGCGCGCGCGCCAAACCCGATCGTCCGCCCCTGAATATCCGCAATCGGAAACATGATCCGTCCCCGAAAGCGATCACGCAGTTCATTGCGCTCTGTCAATAACCCGAGCCCCGCCTCTGCAATCAGATCTGCCGAAAACTGTCTTCGGCGCAAAAAGTCGGTCAGCGTTCGACCGCTTCCCGCAGATACACCGAGTTCGAACTGCGCTACAGTCTTTTTCGTCAAACCCCGGTTTTGCAAGTAAGAAAGCCCTTGCGTTCCGGCGTCATGATTCATTAAAATATGATTGTAGAACTTCGCCGCCAAATCGGTGATCTGCAGCAATTGCGACCGCTTCTGGCTGTACAGGTCATCTGTCGGACGATCTTCAATCACCGGCATGGAGAGACCTGCTTTTTGCGCCAGCCGTTCGATGGCCTGCAAAAAGCTGAGTTGCTCTATGTCCATGAGAAACGTGATCGCAGTGCCTCCTGCGCCACAGCCAAAGCAGTGATAGAAACCCTTGCTTGGCGTGACATGAAACGAAGGCGTGCGCTCAGAGTGAAACGGACACAGACCGACCAGGGACCGGCCTGCCCTCTTTAAGCGAACATGCTCAGAGACAATATCCACAATGTCGATCTTTTGGCGCAACAGGGCTAGAAACTCTTCCGGAATACGCATGTTCACTGGTCGTGATCCCCCTCTGCCACAATGACATTGGATGCCAACGGACATGCGCCATTCTGCTATTCCCCATATGGTAACTTTATTCGCCAAGATTCAACACTTTCCTGCCACTCAAACCGAGAAAATTCTCCCTCGCTTTCTACCGACACAAAGTGTTCGACATTTGACTATTCTGTCACACTGTCTGGTGATCTAAACGTAGACAACAGGCTTCGATATAGATGTACGCACAGACCTGAAAAAAAATCCGCGAACGTCAGGAGATTCGCCTGCTTTCCACGAGGCTCAGGATAATGCTGGCTGTTTCTTCGACTGCGCGGCGCGATACATCGATGACAGGACAGCCCAACTGTTTCATGATGTAATCCGCGTAACGGAGTTCTTCGAGAATCCGCTGGTTGCTCGCATACGTGGCTTCTGCCCGCAATCCGAGCGCGAGCAGCCGTTCCTGGCGAATTCCGTTCAGTTCATCCGCATTGATGGTGAGTCCGATGACTTTGCCAAGCGGCAATTCAAACAGTTCTTCCGGTGGCTGGACTTCAGGCACAAGCGGCACGTTGGCCACGCGCACTCTCTTATGGGCCAGATACATGCTGAGCGGCGTCTTGGATGTACGCGAAACCCCAATCAGAACCACATCCGCGCGCAGCAATCCGCGCGGATCCCTGCCATCATCATATTTGACTGCGAACTCAATGGCTTCTACGCGCCGAAAGTATTCATCGTCGAGTTGATGCAACAATCCGGGCCGCAGCTTGGGCGTCGCGTTAAATACATCTTCAAAAGCGGCCATCATGGGGCCCATGATATCGACGGCGCGCACGGCTGCGCGCTGCGCTTCCGCGCGCAGCGTCTCGCGAAGGGCCGGGAGGATCAGCGTGTAGGCGATAAATCCGCCCACCTCATCGGCCGCCGCCACAATCTCGTGAATGGTCTCCACAGAATCAACGTAGGACATGCGCCGTATTTCAAAATGTCCATGATCAAACTGGCTCGCCGCTGCACGAACGACAAATTCGGCCGTCTCCCCCACGGAATCCGAAACCACATACACGATGGCCGGCAATTCGTAAGTCATCGGAACATCCTCCTTTTCTGCTACACATTTCGCATCGATCCGAGTTCCACAAACAGGCGGGTGATCGTTGACTTTGTAACGCGCCCCACCACCTCAACGGTCTGCTCCGGTCCCGCTTTGACGACCGGAAGCGAATCCACTTGGGCTGCGATCAATTTTTTGGCGGCGTCATACATGGTGGCGTCGAGCGTGACTGTCGTGATATTGGGCATTCTGGTCATGGCGAGTGAAACAGGCACTTCGTGGAGATTGGATTGACCAATCGCCACCTTGAGCAGATCCTTGCGGGAAGCGACGCCAATCAGAGCTCCCTTTTCCCGCACCACGAACAGTGTGCCGACATCCTCAAGAAACATGGTCACGATCGCATCGTACACCGTGGTGTGCTCCTCCACGACAACCGGAACCGATTTGTAGTCTTTCACAAGGTATTTGCCAATCACTTCGCTCCACAAATCGACCGTTTGCTTGCCAACATAAAAATATCCGACTCTAGGCCGCGCATCCAGAATTCCCGCCATGGTTAAAATAGCGAGGTCTGATCGCAAAGTGGCGCGCGTCAGCTCCAATTCTTCTGCGATGCGCTCGCCGGTGACCGTTCCGCGATCGCGAACGATCGCGACAATTCGCTGTTGCCTGGCAGACAATTCGATGATTTTCACCCCACTTCGCAGTGTGCCGGAAATTGCCGAAAGCGCGTGCAGCATGGTACACTCTATGTATAAATGAAAGCTTGTTCGCGAAAGGTAGGATACTCCCTTGCATACCATTGTAAAGTATGGTCTGAAACTGCTTCTCATTATTGTCTGCGGACTTGTCAGCGCCCGCTTTTTCTCGTATGAAAGAGGCACTCATTTTGGTTTCGACAGACAGACGCTGAAGAGTCGCCAGTTTTGGCTGGGCGCGCTGGTCGGGGTTGTGTTCCTCTTCTCGGATTACCGCTTCGCGCATTATCTTTCGTTGCCGCAATAGACTCCCTTGGCCCGAGAGCGTTACACGATCGCCGTTGGATCGATTACCTTCATGATGGCGCCAAGCGTCAGCCGCAACAGCGCCAGCCGATTGTCTCTCACGACAGGGCGGTCGTCCATAACGATTACGCTGTCAAAAAATTGGGCCACAGGTTCGCGCAACAACGCCAGACGTCCGATCGCGCTGGCGAGATCGCCCTTTTGCATGCAGGACTCCGCGTACGCATAGCCAGCTGCGGCAGCCGCGAAAAGTTGGGCTTCTTCTGCAGTTTCAAAGAGTTGCGCAGTGATTGGCGCCGCGTGATCGCTCACCTTGCCCGCCAGACTTGCCACGCGTTTTCCCGTCTCAACAACCCACAGGAATTCGTTCGAATGCCGCAGTCTCATACAGGCGTCCGCACACGCAATCATCAGGGCGGGATCATCTGGATGCGCTCTTATGCATCCCTCGGCGATGTCCGGATCCGCACCCCGTTCTTGCAGAATGTTGCGGATCCGCGCCCGCAGAAAGTCGCCGATCCCTTTCGACAGGTCGACAGAGCGGTCGGCAGTCACGGCGGAGTCAGCGCTGAAAGCCGCTTCGCCTGCGGCGATGAGAACACTCAGCGAAAGCGTGTACGACGCTTCGGCCACGATGCGCACAATCCCTGTCGCCGCACGTCGCAATCCATACGGGTCCTGTGATCCCGTGGGCGCTCCGAGGACGAGAATCCCCCCGACCAGACGCTCCATTTTCTCCGCCAGCGCCAGAATGCGCCCCGCAGTGGACGCCGGAATAGCCGCGCCCGCGATGCGCGGATCGTACTGCTCGGCAATCGCCTGAACGACAGCTGGACGCGCACCTGCGAGAGCCGCGTAGACACCTCCCATGACCCCTTCCAGTTCGGGAAACTCGGCCACCAGATGGGTTGCGAGGTCAAATTTCGCCAATCCTGCGGCGGCCTCGATGTCGGCGACAATTTGATCAGCAACCTGCAATTCCCGAGCAAGACTTTGTGCGATGACGGCGATTCGACGTTCACGATCATATACAGTTCCCAAACGGTCATGATGGACCATTGACTTTAGTCTGTTCTGCCATTCCTGGGGTGTCTGCCTGCAATCTTCTTCGTAAAAGAATACAGCGTCCGCCAACCGCGCGCTGAGCACTTTTTCGTTGCCTCTGATCACCTGTGCGAGCGCCTTTTGGCCGCCATTGCGAACACCGATGAAATGGGGCGCCAATTTCCCTTCTTCATTGTACACCGGAAAATACCGCTGGTGTGAACGCATGGTGGTCACGATCACCTGTTCGGGAAGGGTCAGAAAACGCGCTTCAAAACTGCCCATGAACGCGGTCGGATACTCCACCAGTTGCGTGACCTCCTCCAGCAGATCGGGATGAATGTCGACGGCCAGTCCGCGACTGGACGCGAGTTCCAGCACTTCTTTCACGATGCGTTCCCGCCGTTCGCCAATATCGCCGATCACAAACGCTGCGCAAAGTATCCGCGGATAATCGCTGGCATCGCCAATAGGCAGTGGATCCCGAACCAGCGTCCGCTGTCCGCGAGTCAGCGCCTGCGTTTTGTGGCCAGCCACCGTAAAAGGCACCACAACGTCGCCGTACAGGGCCACCAGCCAGCGCAGCGGCCTGACAAACCGCATATCCTCAGATCCCCAGCGCATACTCTTAGGCCACTCCACGCCAGCAATGACAGCAGGCAGAATAGCGGCCAAGATGTCTTCCGTCGCGCGTTCAGGCCAGCGTTTTGCAGCGAAAACGTAGACGCCGCCACCAGCCTCTTTAATGATCAGTTCATCCGCGTCCACGCCCTGTGACCGCGCGAATCCAAGCGCGGCGCGCGTCCAGGCGCCTTCCCCAGTTCTTGCGATGCGGGCCGCAGGGCCGCGCACCCAGTCCACATGTTCAGCCTGGACCGCTGCCAGACTGCGCACCAGAAAACCAAGACGCCGCGGTGTTCCAAATACGTCCATCATTTCAAAATTCAACCTCTGCGCGGCCAGCGCGTCTTGCAGCGCGTCCGCCACGGCGGCGACGCCGAACTGGACAAAGCGCGCGGGCATCTCTTCAACCCCAATTTCAAGCAGAAAATCCCTGGCTGGCACACCACCAGCGTTCATTGCCCATCCCCCCTGTCGCCATGAACGGCCCCGGAAACGTACACTTGCGCCGCCTGGCGAGCGAGGCTTCGCACACGGGTCATATACCCGGTCCGCTGAGTGACCGAAACAGTCCCCCGCGCCTCCAGCAGATTGAACACATGGGAACATTTCAGAACGTAATCGTAGGCGGGAATCGCAAGTTTGCGGGTCAATGCGAGTTGCGCTTCCGCCTCGTACTCAGCGAACAGACGCACGAGTCGATCCGGGTCGCACACTTCGAAGGAATAGACACTGTGCTCGAATTCCGACCGCCCGAACACGTCGCCGTAAGTGACTCCCGGCGCGTACACGAGGTCGTACACGCTTTCCACATCCTGAATATAGCCCGCGAGCCGCTCCAGACCATAGGTAATCTCTACAGCCACCGGCCTTACGTCCATACCGCCCACTTGCTGAAAATAGGTGAATTGGGTAACCTCCATGCCGTCAACCCAGACTTCCCAGCCGAGTCCCCAGGCGCCGAGCGTAGGCGCTTCCCAGTTGTCTTCAACGAAGCGGATATCGTGTTCTTCTGCGGCGATGCCGAGTTCTTCGAGCGAAGCGATATACAGTTCCTGGACATCCTCGGGAGATGGTTTGATGATCACCTGAAACTGATGATGCTGGTACAGTCGATTGGGGTTGTCTCCATAGCGTCCATCTGTCGGCCGCCGCGACGGTTCAACATAAGCGACCCGCCAGTCAGCGCTTGTCAGCACTCGTAAAAATGTCATCGGATTCATGGTTCCGGCGCCCTTTTCCACGTCATACGGCTGTACCAGAATGCATCCCTGACGGGTCCAGAACGCCTGCAGCTTTGCGATCACGGTCTGAAAATCAAGCATCCCCAACCCCCTCCTCCACCCCATTGTCTGCGTGTTCCTGCAAGGATCGCCCATACAGATTGTCAAGCTGCTTCGCAACGCGCAGTGAGCGCAAAGAAACGCCTGCGTAGTCTTTCAGGCAACCCGTCAGCAGGGCGCAGATCTGTTCTTCCGTTGCAAAACGCAGATTAACGCGGCCGCTATTGCCTAGTCTTTGTTCAGTCATCTGTTTCATAACCCGCCACACTCCCTGCGCCAGGGAAATAGGCCGCAATTCGACAATCCGCAGGGCGCAGTCCGCACACACAAAGCCGCCGCTTTGGAAGCTGAACCCCGTCGAACGCTCCAGTTTGGCGCCGCAGTGCGCGCAGCTTGCAATGGACAGCGTCACCCCGAAACTCGGCAGCAGCGAGAGCTCCAGATACGCCAGCACAAAACGCGGCGACACCGACTGACGCATGCGCTCCAGTCCCGCGATCACATCGTCAAAGAGATCGACAGACGACACGCGTCCACCGCTCCGGTCCATGTTTAACAGCAACTCCATGACGGCCGATGAATAGACGTATTTCTCCATATCAACACGCAATTCTGTATAATTATCCAACAGTGTTCCCTTCGTCACCGTTGCAAGCGCGTCTCCGGCCAGTCGCACCTGAAGGAGACTGCGCCCGAATTCCTGAGTCGCTGCATACAGATGATTATGCTGCAGTACTGCGCGGTTCGCAATCGCCCGGATAATTCCCCGCTCCCTGGTGAGCAGGATGACCAGCCGATGCGATTCACCGTATGGCTTTGTCTGTAAAACGAGGGCCTGTAGGCTCTCCAACATGGAATTCCCCCGCAATCTGCGCCCGCTTCCATTCCTGGCCGTCTGGAAGCCGAGAGGAAGCTTCCCCGGTCGTCAGCTCCCTCATCCGGATCCGCCGCCAGCGCGTCTCCGTTGGGGAACTGTGCAATTCGATCGGTCCGTCGCTATATGTGCTCAGTTTTCGCAACGCTCCGGACTTTTTCACAGTTCCCCTTGGTCACCGCCTCGTGTTCTTTGTACAGGAGATAGACGTCAATTTCCCCCGTCTTGGAGAAATAGTTCCACAGGAAATCTCGCATAGCGATCAATCCTTTCTGTACCGGCAACGAAGCCACATGGGTTCACAGAGCCGCCAGACAGGATGATCTGTCGCTGCTGCGCCCACCCATAGCATGACTGGAACACAAGGGTGACTATACCAAGAAGTTATTGGAACAGTTTCTATTCACTCTCGAAACCGAGTGTACGCAACATCTGCGGCTGATTTCGCCAATCTTTTTTTACCTTGACCCATAGTTCCAGGAAGACCTTTGAACCGAAAATATTTTCTATGTCCCGCCGGGCCAAACTGCCCACCCGCTTGAGCATGTCGCCGCCCTTGCCTATCAAAATTGCCTTTTGCGAATCGCGTTCCGTGTAAATGATCGCGTTCACATAGAGCACATTGCGATCCTCCCGAAACTCCAGTTGTTCGATCCCCACCGCAATCGAATGGGGGATTTCTTCGCGCGTCAGGAGCAGTACTTTCTCCCGGATCAGTTCACTGATGATAAATCGTTCCGGGTGATCCGTGACCACGTCTTCCGGGTAAAAATAGGGGCCGGTCGGCAACTGTTCATAGATCAGTTTTACCAGCGTCTCGACCTGCTCGCCGGTTGCCGCAGAGATTGGCACAATCGCCAAAAACGGATGCATTGCGCTGTAGGCCGCGATCAGTTTGAGCAGCTTCTCTTTCGCGATCAGATCGATCTTATTGAGTACGAGGAGTGCAGGCGTCTGCGCGGCCGCGATCTTGTCCAGCACAAACTGGTCG
>JAKADD010000074.1 GCA_021820825.1 Bacillota bacterium | reverse complement strand
CAACTGGACGGGGAACTGTTGCCGCTCACCGCAGCGCGCCGGGAAACCGTGCTGCAAGCTGTTGCCGGGATGGCTTCGCGAGCCATGAGGACGCTTGGTTTTGCGCGTCGGGATCTCAGGCAGACGCCAGGTTCGGCAGAGGCGGCGGAACGGGATCTGATTTTCGTCGGTCTGGTCGGCATGATCGATCCACCGCGCCAGGGCGTGCGAGAATCGATTCAAACCTGCAAACGGGCGGGGATTCGCACCGTCATGGTGACCGGAGACCATCAATTGACTGCGGAGGCGATTGCGCGCGATCTCGCCATATTGCCTCCGCATGGGCATGTGATGACCGGAATGCAGTTGGATCGGCTGACTGACCGGATGCTCGAAGATCGCGTCGATGACATATATGTATTCGCGCGCGTGTCGCCTCTGCATAAGCTGCGGATCGTGCGGGCTCTGCAAAAAAATGGACACGTCGTTGCGATGACAGGCGATGGAGTGAATGACGCGCCCGCCATCAAAGCGGCGGACATTGGCATCGCCATGGGGAAATCGGGAACGGATGTCGCCAAGGACGCGTCAGCGATCATCCTGACTGACGATCACTTTGCGACGATTGTGGCGGCGATCGAGGAGGGAAGGGCGATCTACGACAACATTCGAAAGTTCATCCGCTATCTGCTGACGTCCAATGTCGGGGAGATGATCACCATGTTCCTGGCGATGGTCGCGGGCTTGCCGCTGCCGCTTTTGCCGATCCAGATTCTGTGGGTGAACCTTGTTACAGATGGACTTCCGGCGATTGCGCTCGGGCTCGACCCCGCAGAGGAAGGGAGCATGCAGAGACCGCCGCGCAGCGTTCGGGAGGGAATCTTTGCGCGCGGGCTCAGCCGGCAGATACTCGTCAGGGGATTTTTGATCGGGCTCATGACACTCACAGTGTTTTACAGCGCTCTTGAGCTGCTTGACAGCGGGTTGCAGACGGCGCAGACGATGGCGTTTGCCACGCTCGTCGTTGCCCAACTCATCCATGTGTTTGCCTGCCGCTCCCAGGAGCACAAACCACTCTTGCGGCGGATATTTGAAAACCGCTGGCTGGTCGCGGCTGTGTCGAGTTCTCTGTCGCTCTTGCTGATCGTGATCTATACGCCCTCTCTGCGCGGAGTGTTTCATACCAGTCCGCTGCCCTTGGCAGCCTGGTTGATCGTCGTTGCAGCCGCAGTCGTTCCGAGTCTCGCCCAGGATACAGGTCGCAGCCGGCGCCGGCGTGCGCTGGCGCGTGTTCAATAGGTCTACTGGCAAGAGACCTGCAGGGTTGGTCGCCCTTGTCACGGTGGTCAACCCTGCGCTACAATGATTGAGAGGATACGCGGAGGGATTCGTCTGATAGCGAGCATGACTGGATATGGCCGGGCAGAGGCGCGTCTTGGAGGGCGCGCCTTGGTCGTCGAGATGAGGTCTGTGAACCACCGCTTTGCGGAGGTCGTGTTGCGCATGCCCCGCGAGTGGATGGAACTTGAGGAACGTGTGCGCAAAATGGTGCTTGCGCAGATCGGACGCGGGCGCGTTGAGATCTTTGTGACAGTCGGCGCGGCTGCGGATGCGGCGGAAACGATGGTGAGCGTGAATCAGGGTTTGCTGACGGCGGCGCTTCATCTGCTGCGGGATGTCAGCGCCAGCGCGCAGGTGGACTTTGAACAGCCCAGCATTGGCGCACTGCTGGCGTTGCCGGGTCTGTTTGTCGCAACAGAGGCGCCGGGATGGCCAAAAGATGGGCAGGAACTGTTTATTGACACTGTGAACTTCGCCTTGCAGGAATTGACGCAGATGCGCAGAAAAGAAGGAGAGTATCTTGTGACTCACCTGGAGGCTCGGCTGCGCGATTTGGATGAATGTCTTTTGCACATCGCCGCCCGTGCGCCCGCAGTCGCGCAACTCTTTCGCAGCAGGCTGAAGGAACGGTTGCAGGAAGTGCTGGGAGAGTTCCAGGTGGACGCCGGCCGGATTGCTATTGAAACAGCCATTTTTGCCGAAAAGACATCCATCGAGGAGGAAGTGCAGAGGTTGCACAGCCATGTGCAGCAGTTTCGCAGCCTGCTCCCTGGAACCGAGGGGGCTGTTGGACGCAGGCTGGACTTTCTTTTGCAGGAGATGCATCGCGAAGCGAATACGATCGGGGCGAAAGCGGTGGATTTGGAGATTTCTGACGGGGTGCTCGCCGCAAAACACGCGATTGAACAGTTGCGTGAGCAGGCGCAAAACGTAGAGTGAAGCCGCGCGGGCCGAAGCGTTCTGATCAGACTGCCTGAGGGGGAGAAGCTGTGACTGTCCAACTCATCAACATTGGATTCGGCAACATGGTAGCCAGCAATCGCATCGTGTCGATCACGGGACCGGAATCAGCGCCAATCAAGCGTTTGATTCAGGATGCCAGGGAGAGCGGCAAACTGATTGACGCAACATACGGCAGGCGTACGAGAGCCGTCATCGTGTGTGACAGTGATCACGTGATCCTGTGCGCTGTTCAACCAGAGACGGTGGCCCATCGCATTGGCGCGGACCCGCGGGCGGAACCGGCAGCTGACGAGTCTGAAGAGGACGTTGAGTAGGCGCTGAACACAAATCGTTGCCGCGCGACTGCAAGTGGAGAGTCATAGAGTAAAATTGATCAGGGGGTCATATTGCGATGATTTTGTATCCGTCGATCGACAGGCTGGTGGAACTCGTGGACAGTAAGTACACGCTGGTAATCGCGTCGTCGAAACGCGCCCGGTCGCTTCAGGAAGGTGCGCGGCCGCACGCCCAGGTGAAGTCTGGCAAGTTTGTCAGTGTGGCGTTGCGTGAACTGGAACTGGGATCAATCACGTATTTCCGTACACGCGACGGCATCAAGTAAAGACGTAAGGCAGCAGGCCGATGAATGTGGTCATTCCCCGGAGGAGCGCATGGCATGGATGGAAAAACGATCGTACTGGGCATTACGGGGGGCATTGCCGCTTACAAAGCGGCAATGCTGGCCAGCGCGCTCAGCAAACGCGGAGCGCGTGTGCAAACGGTGATGACCAGACATGCGACGCAGTTTATCACACCGCTGACGCTGCAGAGCGTTACGCGGGAAGCTGTGTTTGTCGATCAGTTTGATGAACGCAACCCGTCGCGCATCGCCCACATCGCGCTGGCCGACGACGCGGATCTAGTCGTGGTCGCCCCCGCCACTGCGGACGCCATCGCGCGCATCGCCCATGGCATGGGAGACGACATGCTGACGACAGTGCTCCTGGCGACAAAAGCTCCTGTTGTGCTGGCTCCCGCCATGAATGTACATATGTATGAAAACCCGCTCGTGCAGCGCAATCTGGGTATTCTGCGCGAGGCGGGATTTCACATCGCGGAACCGGGGATTGGCCCACTTGCGTGCGGCTATACGGGCCGGGGCCGATTGATGGAACCCGATGAACTTGTTGAGTTTATCGATATGGTTCTGACGCCCAAACGGCTCCTGAACCGGACCGTGCTTGTGACTGCTGGCCCCACCAGAGAACGCATTGATCCGGTCCGCTATCTCTCCAACGACTCGACGGGCACCATGGGGTATGCGCTCGCCCAGATGGCCTGGCGCATGGGCGCCAAGGTAACGCTGGTCACAGGACCTGTGGCGAAGGAACCGCCGCTGGGGGTTGAGATTGTGCCCGTGGAAAGCGCACAAGAGATGCTGCGGGCAGTCGTTGACCGCGCGCCTGGCAGCGACATCGTCATCAAGTCTGCCGCAGTGGCGGATTACCGTCCGCTTCAGGAGGCAACGGTCAAAATAAAAAAGACGGATCAGGCGCTGCGCCTTGATCTGGTTCAAAACGCCGATATTTTGCAGGCGCTGCGAGCCGTTCGCAAACCCTCCTCCTATGTGGTCGGCTTTGCCGCAGAAACACACGATGTTGACTACTATGCGCGCAGGAAACTGCGGGAAAAGGAACTGGACATGCTCGTGCTCAATGATGTCCTTGAGGAGGGAGCGGGTTTTGGCGACACAACCAATCGCGTGACGCTCTATTTTGCGGACGGCACGGTGTTGCCGCTGGAACTGGCTTCTAAATTGGCTGTCGCGGACGACATTCTATCGCATGTGGCCAACCGCTTCGGGGCGGTCGGCCGCGCGGCCATGCCGCACACGCCATGATTGTCGCTGCCGTCGCAGTGTTGCTGCGAGCCAGACAGGTGGACCAGTTATACGACTACGAGGTGCCAGAATCAGTCCAGATGCAGATTGGGCAATGCGTGCTGGTTCCGTTTGGCGCGCGCTCCGTGCTGGGCTATGTGGTGAAACTGACTGAGACAGATTCACCCGCTGCGTCAGGCGAGGCGCAGACGCGCGCACTGCGGACGCTCGATCGGGAACCCCTGCGCGACGCCCCCGTGCTCGCCGCAGAGTTGGTTGAACTGGCCGCGTTCCTGCGGGAGCGCTATATGTGCACCTGGGGTGCGGCGATTCAGACCATGCTGCCGCCAGTGACCCGCGCACAGCAGAAGGTGCGTTACAGGGCGCCTGAACAGGTCGCGGGGTCGTCCTCGCCTCTGCCGGAAGAACTGCTGCGCTACTTGAAACGATATCGGGGAGCGAGTAAAAAAGTGCTGTTCGAGCGCTTTCAGGTATCCGCCTCGCAGTTGTCTGGATGGTTGGAAAACGGCGCTTTGACCGTCGTGTCAGAAGCTGTGCAAAAGTACAGCCGCACGCGTTTGGCGGCGCTTATGCAGGACGCGCCGCCCGCTGTATTCCTGGAATCGGGCATGGACCTGTCGACAGAACAGAAGACGGCCTACGACGCCGTCTGCGCTGGCCTGGATCAGCGTGCGGCGCAGACGTTCGTGTTGCGGGGCGTGACGGGAAGCGGCAAAACGGAAGTGTATCTGCAGGCGATCGAATATGCGCTGGAGCGGGATCTGCAGGCCCTGATGCTGGTTCCGGAGATTGCCTTGACCGCGCAGATGACGGCGCGCTTCAAACGGCGGTTTGGCACGCGCGTGGCGGTGCTCCACAGTCATCTAACGGAACGCGACAAGTACACGGAATGGCATCGTATCGCAAATGGACAAGCCGACGTTGTCATCGGCGCGCGCTCCGCCATATTTGCTCCGCTGGCAAGGCTGGGGCTGATTCTGGTCGATGAGGAGCATGAATCGTCGTACAAGCAGGAACGGGAGCCCCGCTACGTGGTGCGGGAAGTCGCACAGTGGCGGGCGGATCGCGCAGGCGCGGTCATGGTTCTGGGCAGCGCCACCCCTTCGCTGGATGCGATGTACAGGGCTGAACGCGGGCGTTATCAACTGCTCACCCTTGATGCTCGGATTCAGCAACGGCCACTGCCAGAGGTTACTGTCGTCGATATGAGACAGGAATTGCGCCAAGGCGGTCACTCGCTCTTTAGCGGAGTGCTCAGAGAAGCGCTTCAGAACACGCTGGCGCGCCGTGAGCAGGCCATACTGTTTCTGAACAGGCGCGGTTTTTCGACCGTCCTGCTCTGCCGCGAGTGCGGAGAAGCCGCCACCTGTCCGCACTGTGACGTATCTCTCACGTTGCATAAGACAAGCCAGGGGTCGTTCCTGCGCTGTCATTTTTGCGGCCACTCGGAAGGGCAGCGCACTCAGTGCAGAGGCTGCGGAAGTGTGCGCGTACGGCAGTTTGGCGCGGGCACCCAGCGCGTCGAACATGAGCTGCTGGAACTATTTCCCGAGTTGCGGATCGTGCGCATGGATGTTGACACAACAGTGGCCAAGGGAGCGCACGAACGTCTGTTGGCTGAATTTGAACGCGGCGACGCCGATGTTTTGCTCGGAACGCAGATGATTGCCAAGGGACTCGATTTTGCGCGTGTCTCTCTGGTTGGCGTGGTTGCGGCGGATACATCGCTGCACGTACCCGATTTCCGGGCGGCGGAACGCACGTTTCAACTGTTGGTGCAAGTCGCGGGGCGCGCGGGGCGGCACGACATTCCGGGGCGGATGGTCGTCCAGACGTTCGCGCCAGACCACTATGCGATTCTTGCCGCAGCACGGCAGGACTACAGGCGTTTCTACGAGACGGAGCTCGCGGCGAGAAAAGCGATGGAGTACCCTCCATTTACGGAAATCACTCAATTTATGATTTCCCACAAGGACGAGCAGCAAGCGCTGCGCCATGCGTCTGCGCTGCATGATGAGCTTGCGAGCCGTCTGCAGTCGCTTTCAGGAGTGCGGGTGCTGCCGGCAGTGCCCGCATCCGTGCCGCGCGCCAAAGGACTGTATCGGTATCAGGTCATGGCGCTTTATCGATCGTTCGCGACAGTGCGCTCTGCTGTGCAGGATGTGTACAGGAGCGCGCTTGGCAAGGCGCCCGCCGATTTGCTGATCACTGTGGATGTGAACGCCCATTCCATCGCCTAGTCGTGTGAGCCACCGCTTTGAGAAGTGAAAACTCACTTGGCCGGAAGCGTATGCTGTGCCGAGGCGAGTTCGGCGCAGCCGTGTCTGAGCAGCGGCACAGCATACGCTCCCGGCGGGCAGAGACAATCGATTTCGGGATAGGGGTTTCATGCCGCAGAGCAGGCACATTTTTAACGAGGGAGAGAGTGGGGGATGGGGATTCGCGTCATCAGAACAGGCAATGATCCGGTGTTGCGTCAGATCGCGCGGCCTGTGACGACCGTTGACCGCTTCATCTGGATGTTGCTTCGCGACATGGCGGAAACGATGTATCACGCTCACGGAATCGGACTGGCCGCACCGCAGATCGGGATTTTGCGGCGTGTGATCGTGGCGGACGTCGGGGATGGGCTTGTCGAATTGATCAATCCCCAGTGGCGATTGCAGGAAGGCGAGACGCTCGCTGCGGAAGGTTGTCTCAGCCTGCCTGGCAAACGGGGATTCGTGACACGCGCGCAGCGAGTGGTCATCGCTGGCGTCAATCGCCACGGACAGGAGGTTGCGCTGGCTGCGCAAGATCTGCTTGCGCGCTGTCTGCAGCATGAGGTGGATCACCTGAACGGCATTCTGTTTGTCGACAGGGAAGTGCCTGCACCAAGTCAGGAGCGTGTTGTGGAACGTGTTTAGACCAAGAATTCTATTTATGGGCACTCCGGAGTTTGCCGTGCCGTCTCTTGCCGCCCTGTTGGATGACGGGTGGCCCGTGGTGGGGATCGTGACACAGCCTGATCGTCCTGTCGGCCGGAAGCGGTCACTGACTCCGTCTCCCGTGAAGAGCAGGGCTTTGCAGTCAGCCATCCCCGTTTTGCAGCCGCAACGGGTCAGAAGGCCGGAGGCGCTGGAGGCGATCGCGGCGTTGCGGCCAAACATGATCGTGACCGCCGCATACGGTCAGATTCTGCCCACTGCGCTGCTTGAACTGGCGGACTTGGGCGCCTTCAATGTACACGCCTCACTGCTTCCGCAATACCGCGGCGCAGCGCCCATCCAATGGGCGCTGATGAACGGAGAAGAGCGGACTGGAATTACGATCATGACGATGGTCAAGGAACTGGACGCCGGCCCGATCTGGGCAACGGCGGAGACGGCCATCGCTCCCACGGACACATACGGAACGCTGCATGATCGGCTGGCGCTTCTGGGCGCCCAGTTGCTGCGTGATTCATTGCCCCGGATAATCAGCGGTCAATTGATCGCGCAGCCGCAAGACGAGAGTGTGGCCACTTACGCTCCGCCCATCAGGCGCAAGGATGAACAGATTGACTTCAGGGAAACTGCACAGCGTGTGTGCGACATCGTGCGGGCGCTCAGCCCGCAACCGGGCGCGTTCACGCGGGTGGGCGACAGGGCGCTGAAAATCTGGAGTGCGCGTCCAGTTGAAAACTGGACTGGGAACGCGCTGCCTGGGCAGTTTGTCGGGCAGAGCGCCGACGGTCCGGTCATCGCCTGCGGCGCAGGGGCTATCGTCGCGACCCGCTTGCAGGCGGCAGGCAGAACGGTCCAGAGCGGAGCGGATTTCTTGCGCGGCGCACGCGCGATCGAGACGCTCTGCTGTACGTATGATGAATAGAATCGCGCCAGCCAGAGTATGCGCCTATGACGTATTGCGACAGGTTGACACTGCGGACGCTTACGCGCATATCGCCTTGCGAACGGCTCTGGCGCAGAGCAGTCTGTCCGCAATCGATGCTGGCCTGACCAGTGAATTGGTGGCGGGAGTGCTGACTGCGCGAAGACTGCTTGACGACAGCATCTCCAGGCACTCCCGGATCGCGTTTGCAAAACTGGACCCCAGGGTAGTCGCCATTTTGCGCATGAGCATATACCAAATCGTGTTTCTGTCGCGCATCCCCGATTATGCAGCCGTGGCCGATGCTGTAGAACTGGCGAAGCAGGTTGCGCCGCAGGCGGCAGGATTCGTGAACGCCGTGCTCCGTTCGCTGTTGCGCGCAAAAGACTGGCTGACAATGTGGCATGATTTGCCCCAGCCGCTTCCCGGCCGTTCCGAGATCGGATTGCGGCTTTCCTATCCCGACAACCTAGTCGATCATTTTTGCGATTCTTTCGGCGACTCTTTCGGAAGTGAGATCATGCTGGCCCAAAACAGGCGAAACGGACGGACGCTGCGGATAAACAGCGCCCGCTGCACGCGCGCTGAAGTGATTGCGCTGCTGGCCGATGAGGGCGTGGAGGCGGAGGAGTCGCCGGTCTCGCCTTATGGCGTCCGGCTTCCGGCGGGCGTCAATCCCTCTGTCCTGCGGGCGTATACGGCTGGTTTGTGCTCGATTCAGGGGGAAAGTTCCATGCTGGTCGCCCCTTTGCTCGGATCGCTGGACGGGAAGCGTGTGCTGGACGCCTGTGCGGCGCCAGGGGGGAAGGCGCTGCACATGGCCGAACTCGCGGCGGACAATGCGTCAATTACCGCAGTGGACATTCATGCGCATCGTGTGGCAACCATCCGTCAACAGGCAGAACGGTTGCGGCTGCATTCCGTGCAGCCCGTTGTTGCAGATGCGCGCGAAGTAGAAGGGGATTATGACGCCGTGCTTCTGGACGCGCCGTGTTCAGGGTTGGGAACAATTGGCCGTCATCCCGACATCAAGTGGCGTACAAAGTCAGGGGTGATTGAAGCGCTTGCGGCGCTGCAGGGGGAATTGCTCGACACGTTGGCCAGGCGCGTGCGTCCGGGGGGCGTTTTGCTCTATACTACCTGTACGTTGTCTCCACTAGAGAACACAGTGCAGATTGAGCGTTTCCTGGAACGCAGATCCGATTTCTCGCCAGCGCCCTTTGTCCTGCCTGTTACTCGCGACACACCGAACAGACCGCCGGATCCTGCCGGGCAATGTCATATCTGGCCGCAGGATTTTGGCTCAGATGGATTTTTTATCGCCAAACTGCAACGGCGCGACTGAACCATTGCGCCCATATCACGCCGGAATTTCGAGAGGAGGAACAGACATATGACCGTATCACTTTACGATATGACGCTGCCGGAGTTGGAACAGTGGCTCGTGAGCCAGGGAGAAGCCAGATACCGGGCCAAGCAGGTGTTCCACTGGCTGTATGA